>CAYJBA010000116.1:0-7908 GCA_964367865.1 uncultured Bacteriovoracaceae bacterium
TACTGTTTTTCTTAGCTCGCGGAGTACCGGCTCTCTCCGCCCTTGGGCTTGGCCTTATGTTAATTTTGAAGGTTAATCTTACACCCAGAAAGCCATTTCCTACTCTAGGGATTGGTGGAACTCACTGGCAGGAGTATCCTCTTACTCCTTTCCTGGCTAAAGTGATTCGGGAGACCGGATGGACCTACAAGGAGTTTAGTCGTAAGGCATTTTTTGTTGGCCCCTATCCATGGCCATGGATAGATTTTTCTCTGGCCTATGATCAATCAAGTAAAATAAGCCAGGGAAGCAACGTGGCTAGCCATTTTGATGGGCTCATTGCGATTCATCAGAATATTGGAACCTCATTTTGGAATGTTGATTCGGAACACTTTTCGTCTGTAGGTGAGTCTGTAAATAATTATTTACCCAAAGAAATTATAGTGGCCTTTCAGACAAAACGGATTGTATGTAAAAGTACTTTTACAGTAGACGGCTTTCACGGTTGCCTTTATCAGTTTACGCCCACCTCGAGGAAAATGGTTTGGAATAATATAGGTTATTCATATCAGGGTAATGTCACTCAGGGTGCTTTGACTCAGGAGAGGATTGTTGTTCCAGATCCTACTGAACGATCCCAGACATTTTACTTCTATCCATGTGATACTCGCGAGGAGGATTGCTCTGTAAAGTTTACATTAATTCTATTTAAAGATAACTATTTGTTGGTCAGGTTGGAGGGGGATCCGATTGCTGCCCCCGACGCGGGTTCCAATCCTTCTGCGGCAACTTCCCTAACCGATGTTACAGTGGAGGTAACTTGCTCAAACCAATCACAATCTTACATTATTGCAAACGGGATAGGGGTTAATCCAGACCGGAAAAATTTTTTAGCGCCATTTTCAAATGGAGTTGAAATAGATTGCCCTGATCCAGCCACAATTAGCCTCAAGAGTGGTCAGAACACTATTTTGTCCGGATATTTTCCAAAGGAATTCTTGTTACTCTCGTTTGAATGGAAGCCTCAGCGGTTCAATTAAAAAAATAATTCCGATCTATTCTGATCTAAAGATGAGAGTGCCATATTGATTCTGTCATATAATTTAGATCCAGCTAGTGCCGCTGACTCAGCCGCCCCCAAAGGGGGCCGCCTAGCAAGCGGGGTTTCAGCGAGACGGGGATTTAAGCGAAGCAAGGATAGAAAAGGTAGGTTCTGCGCTGCCGTCATAAAAGCCGGTGTTTTTTAGAAAAAGACTAAGAGACACTCAAAAACAGGTAAGCTCGCGTGAAATGGTGCGGACTTCGATTAAAGTGAAGGTTTCATGGAACTTTAGGACGAACAACTCTTAGTAACTGTGCATCCGCCCAACCTAATTTCAAGTTTATAAGTTCAAGCTCAGAAAAATACCGAGGAGCACTTTTGACGGGATCTAAAACCAAGAAATCATTTAAATCCTCGTTAAAATCTACAATTAAAATATAATGGTTATAATAATAAGCCTCGTTTTGTCGAGGCGTCGTCATCACAATATAAACGGCATCTAAACCCGGATCATGAAAATCTAGTTTCATTTTTTCCATGCTCTTAATTGCGTGGATCTGCCACTCGTTTTCCCAAGGTTGTTTCGGTATCTCGACCCAAAATAATTCTCCAACCAAATCTAAAGACCGCAATATTCCAGTCACAGATTCGAAGGTTACAGTAGCCCTATCATTTATCGATAGGCTCCTAATTTGCCTTAAATACATCGCCTGTTGATAGGAATTATCTCCCGGAGGTTTCGGTTTATCAAAGAGCCGCGCTGCCATAAGTGCAGTCGCTATTCCACAATTGTTATTAAAGCCATCAGGGTCTCCCTCATATTGGTTAATAAAGGCCGTGCTGGCGCGTGAATTTGCAAAATGGGAAGCTGTGGCGCTATTAACGAATAGGCCGAATAGAAATAAAAAAAATATAACTAATCCTGGTTTAAAATAAAAAAACATTTGCAACAAGTAACTATAGGATAATCTGACGTCAATAACTAATTTCTTTGGAGCCCGGCATCTATGCTTCCTAATCTCTTAATGCTTGAACTGAAGTGGGTTCCCCATCCGTACAAACGATTTCAAATCGAATCGGCCGGCAACAAACGTAACAATCTTCGATGTAGGATTGATGATCCTCTGACGGATCAATGATAATTGAAAAAGACTCGCCGCAGAAGGGGCAAACTACCAGTTTTTCAGTTGGAGTAAAATCAGGTGACACAATCCTCTTTACCACTTCCTTGATTGAACTGTCCAGGAGTGCTAAATTTCGAAATCACATCCGAAAAGGAAATCAAAAATATGAGCAATTTAAGATTATTAGTCCCCCTAATAGCAGTTCTACTGTCGAAGTTTAATTCCGTTGCAAGTTGCTCCGAAATTAAACAGGTTTCAACAGGCGGGGCGCATTCCTGCGTTCTTACAACCTCTGAGGCGATTTGTTTTGGATCAAATCAATATGGACAGGGCACCCGAGTGTCCGGATTTAAAAATGCGAAGCAAATGGTTACGGGTTGGGATCACAATTGCGTACTGGATGAGGACGGTGTTTGGTGCTGGGGTTC
The DNA here is from genome assembly GCA_964367865.1 of uncultured Bacteriovoracaceae bacterium. GTDB lineage: Bacteria > Bdellovibrionota > UBA1018 > UBA1018 > UBA1018 > CAYJBA01. The sequence continues at coordinate 2,574 of CAYJBA010000116.1, forward strand.
ACATCATGTAGGTCAACTTGTTCCAGCGGATTTGCGAAATGTAACTCATATGTCAGCGGGCCAAGATGTGACCTGCGTTGTAGATGACGGCGAAATGCGATGCTGGGGTAATCTTGGTCATCCAGCTCTGAAGGGAGTTCCAAGCGGGATTAGAGAGATTTCCCAGGTTGCAATAGGTGATTTCCATATTTGCATCCTATCTCAGGGCATAGTGCGCTGTTGGGGGGAAAACTTTTGGAATCAGATTGACGTTCCCGTCGGTCTTAAAAATGTAAAACAAATCGCTGCGGCGTCAGGACATACCTGTGCATTGAATGACGAAGGTGTTCGATGTTGGGGCCTCAATCAATATGGACAATCCAGAGTTCCCTCCGATCTTAAAAAGCCAAAACAGGTAGTCGCGGGTTGGGGCCATACGTGCGCAATAGATGATACCGGTACGATTTGCTGGGGAGCACACGAGGGAAATGATTTGGGCCAAACTCGGGTTCCGGTAGGACTAAAAAATGTTAAATCGATTGCTGCGGGTGGCGGCCACTCCTGTGCACTTGACGAACAAGGTGTGAAATGTTGGGGGAGCAATAGCCAGGGGCAGATTTACCAGCCGCCGACTGGCAAATGATTTAGATCTTCTCTTGAACTAGAACCACACCCTGTCAGAGCTGAGCAAAGAAAGAGTACGCCTAAAAAACTTAAGGTGGATCGAGCGTCTAAATTTCGTTTCGACATTTTTATTTCTCCCCTAAAATGAAGGGACCCATGTGGGCCGATCTAGGCAAGCCCAAATTAGGCGATATCGCGTTTCTTTTCCTCGAACTCTTTTTTTGAAATTTCTCCGCGAGCGTAGCGGTCCTTTAGAGTGTTGAGCGCAGACGGCTTTTTTCCGCTCTGCGGATTTTGTTTGGCAATCCAAGTCACAACAGCTCCGGTTGCAACAATTATGATAACCCACCAAAAGATCATCATTACACCCCCTCCCATTCCATTCCATGACATTTCGTGCATAGATATTAACCCCCCTGTTTTCACGTAATTATTCTAATAGGTGCAAGGCATGTACCTACTCGGCCTATTGGCTTATGGAATGGAATTTTGTAACAATGGGTCAAATTGAGCGGGCAGCGGGACAATTTGGCACGCTTTCCCGCACGATCAGGCGCATACCCTTTGCGTTTCGCCGCTCGGACAACACGCCTTTAAATCGTTTTAAGCTCCTGTGAAACCTCGTCGTTTGACGGAGCATACAACTTATGAAATTTAGTCTGATCCCCTTCCCTTCGATAAACACCTTCGATCATCAGCGTATGAAAAGGGCCAAGATACGAGTCAAAAACTCAGAGTCTCGCGCCATCCCAGTAAAATGGGCACAGAGGCCCATTGCGGGAGATTTGAGGAGAGAATCGGCTACTTCGTCCGCTCGCTTCACGCTCCCGGACTGCGCAGCCCCACCTCCGTTCGCTCGTCCCACACTTCGTTTCGATTCTCTCGAAAGCCACCATTCCACTTCCGATCCGCTTTCAATGACCTTCCGTTTCACGAGGAGACGCGAGCAAGACGAGGAAGATGAGCTGAGGCGACCAAAGCGTACATTAGAAGTACGCCGCGGGAGACTCAGCGAAATCTGACGAAGTATTGCGAAGCGGATCTGAAGTGAAATGGTGGCTTCCGAGAGAATCGAACTCTCACACCCGTAAGGATACACGATTTTGAGTCGTGCGCGTCTACCAATTCCGCCAGGAAGCCACAGGTAGAAAATGAAATCTATCTGTACCGGATACTGTGGATTTTCGTCTACCGTTTTATTAGCAGCAGTTAATTAGTTTGTATTACGCATTGAGCCAAATATGCCGAAGCATTGAATAATTATCCGACAAAAAATTGACTTTCCGATTATCAAAAAAAAGGCTAAAATATTAACATTGGATCCGAGGAGCGCTGCGAGGCAGGCAATCTGTCCCAGGCTTGGGTTCATTCGGATAAACGGCGCTCACAGTTACCATGCTAGGCATGTGATGACGGTGAGTGAACTCCAACTTTCCCAATCACTCCAGCATTAAATAATAAAGGACTCATCAAATGGGTACATCAAAGGACTTCGTCGTTGCCGACCTCAAATTAGCCGACTGGGGCCGCCGTGAAATCAAAATTGCCGAAACCGAAATGCCCGGACTCATGGCCATTCGCGAGGAGTTCGCCAAGAAGCAACCCCTGAAAGGCGCTCGAATCACGGGCTCTCTTCACATGACGATTCAGACAGCGGTCTTGATCGAAACCCTTCAGGCGCTGGGCGCACAGGTCCGTTGGGCTTCTTGCAATATTTTCTCCACTCAAGATCACGCGGCCGCCGCGATCGCTGCCTCTGGCACCCCGGTCTTCGCAGTCAAAGGCGAAACGCTTAAAGAATACTGGGATTACACGCACCGAATTTTCGATTGGCCGGACGGGACTCATTCGAACATGATTTTAGATGACGGTGGCGATGCCACGCTCCTTCTCCACTTGGGCACTCGCGCCGAGAAAAATCCCTCGGTACTCAACAACCCGACCTCTGAGGAGGAAACTGTTTTGTACCAGGCCATTAAAGATACTCTCAAAGTTCATCCTAATTGGTATTCTAAACGCATCGCTCACATCAAAGGTGTGACTGAAGAAACGACGACCGGAGTTCACCGTTTGTATAAAATGCACGAACGGGGAGAACTGCGTTTTCCGGGAATCAACGTTAATGATTCTGTAACTAAATCGAAATTTGACAATCTTTACGGCTGTCGCGAATCCCTCGTAGATGGCATCAAGCGCGCAACCGATGTGATGATCGCTGGAAAAGTGGCGTTGGTTTGCGGTTACGGCGATGTAGGCAAAGGTTCAGCCCAGGCGCTTCGCGCTCTTTCGGCTCAGGTTTGGGTCACTGAAATTGACCCCATCTGCGCGCTTCAAGCCGCGATGGAAGGTTACCGCGTCGTGACGATGGATTACGCTGCTGACAAAGCGGATATCTTTGTGACCGCAACGGGAAATTTTCATGTCATCACCCACGAGCATATGAAGAAAATGAAAAATCAGGCGATCGTGTGCAACATCGGGCACTTTGATAATGAAATCGAAGTTGCAGCATTAGATAAATACAAATGGGAAGAAATCAAACCTCAGGTTGACCATGTGATTTTTCCGGACGGCAAACGGATTATCCTCCTGGCAAAAGGCCGTCTCGTCAATTTGGGTTGCGGCACGGGTCACCCTAGCTACGTGATGTCTTCGTCGTTTGCGAACCAGACAATCGCGCAGATTGAGTTATTTACGCACACTGAAAAATATCCGCTCGGCGTTTATACCCTGCCCAAGCATTTGGACGAAAAAGTCGCAAGACTTCAGCTCAAAAAACTCAACGCTGAGCTCACCGTAATGCGCGAGGACCAGGCCAAATACATCAGCGTTCCGGTTCAAGGACCTTATAAGGCTGATTCGTACCGCTATTAAATGTTTTGGGTACCGGCGCGTTTTTAGGGCGAGTCAAACCATTCCCAAGAAACTAATTTAAACTCACCTTGAGGAGTTAGACGGTATTTCGCCCCAAGTGGAAGAGGTGCGTGACCTGGTCCGTGTCCCGAAGGCAGGCCATATCCAACGGGAATACCCAAGTTTTTTCCGAGTTCCCCAAACATTTTATGGATGGTTTTTTCAGCAGGTAAAAGCGGGCGCAGCGGGACTAAATCTCCTTTTCGCGGAGAGATCACCCGAGCTAGATTTTCGGGTTTTTTTCTAAGCACGTTACCCACTCGATCCGTACACGCCAAAAAGTTTCCAAGGACGATGGCCATTGCCCCACGAAGCGCGCCACTTTGTTTGATCTGCTCAATCATGCGATCGATGCGATATAAAGCCTCGTCGACTTCTTCGAAAAAAATAATCTTACCCTTTGCACTCATCTGATAGGGTGTGCCGATCATCGAGGTAAAACAGGTTAGATTTCCTCCAACCAGAGGAGCCACAACCGCGCGCTTGGGCTTACGAACAAACTTAAGTTCTTTCCAAGGCTCTTTACTTCGAATTTTCTTAATCCACGACACCAACGTCCACCATTCGCGCAGATCAATGGATAAAAATTCTCTCACCCCTGGCATGGGGGCGTATACAGAACTCCATCCCCACTTTTGACCGACATACTCGTGAAGTGCGGTCGCATCGGAGTAACCTATAAGTAATTTGCTGGGTGGCTTTCTGGTGCCTATTTTTTCAGCGATCAAGGGCAATGTTCGCGCCACTCCGTAACCCCCCCGTGCAAGCCAAATCACAGAGATCTTGGGGTCAAGGGCCATCTCTACAAAAGCATCCGCACGTTCTGCATCCGTTCCCGCAAAAAACCGATTGGACTTTTTGCACTGAGGATGAACAGTAGCAATCAATCCCTCTGCCTTAATTTTTTCAAGGCCCAGTGACAACTCAACGCCTGAAACCTTCGCAGACGGCGCGACGATTCCAACTCGAATGGGTTTATTTTTAGATGCGAAGGGTGATTTCATTGAGCGCAAGAATACTACCTAAGAGAAATGACCAGCAAAAGGTCACGCAAAGAAGAGCAACGCCCCCCCAAGTTGCAACCGAGCGAGCGCGTTGGGAGGATTTGTTAAAAACAAAAATCGGCTGAAGCAGAAGTATGCAAGTTCCCATTAACAAAAGACCTTCGATTGCTAATGCAATTTGAATCTGCGCTGGCATAAACTCGTTCCTCAAAGATCGCTCAAAAAGTGAATCAGGTCTTTTAACCCTAAGTTCTCTTTTGCCGATACCCAAAAAATTTGATCAGGTAAAGCTTGAAAACCCTTTAAAGCAGCTGCGCCTTCTTTGCGACGCTTGGCCCGCATCGATTGATTTTTTAACTAATCAAACTTTGTAAAAACAAAGGTAACTGGAATGCCCAAAGAACTCAAGAACTGGATCGCCTTGCAATCGATCTCAGTCGGTCCGTGCCGAGCGTCAAGAAGGACTAAAACTCTTTCAAGCCCCTCATCTGACTCTAAATAAGCTTTGATAAACTCGCCCCAACGATCTCGCTCGGTATGGCTTGCCCGAGCATATCCGTAACCTGGCAAGTCAACGATGATTTTTTTAGAATCTTTCCAAAGATAAAAATGGAGATTTCGGGTCTTGCCTGGCTGATTACTCACCCGAGCCAAGCGGCTACCCAGGAGCACGTTAATGAGTGAGCTCTTACCTACGTTGGATCGACCCACCATCGCAAAACGAGGATAATGATAACCTCCTAACCCTTGGCCATGAATTTGGCTAAGTTGGTCGGTGTTTCCAATTGTAAGAAGAAATTCGCCTGCCATGATGG
>CAYJBA010000117.1:0-7903 GCA_964367865.1 uncultured Bacteriovoracaceae bacterium
ACAGTTTTATCGACGATTCATACGACGGACGCTCATAAGACTATTTCGCGCCTCATTTCGATGTTTCCTTCGGATGAACAGCACGAGGTGAGATATCGCCTTGCAAATTGTTTGAAGGCCACACTCTCCCAACGCCTTCTACCCAGAGCCGATGGCCAGGGTTTGGTTTGCGCGCAAGAAATCATGTTATCGAATACTGCAATCGTCGAATGTATTGAAGATCCTGCCCGAACCTCTGAAATCTCAAAATTTATCGAACTGGGACATAACACCGAAGGTATGCACACCTTCGATCAACATTTGTTAGAACTGCTCAATAAAAAAATCATTACGCTCGATGCCGCAAAGAAAGCTTCAAGTAATGCCGCTGACTTCGAACGCAACTTACATTACAGTCCGGCCGACCATGGTTGGTCAGAAAAAGCGGCCAAAGGGAGTCGATCCATCGAAACCAATGATGGAATGAAATTTACTCGAGGAGTAACTCCACATAACGGCAAAAAAGAACAAACTGCTGAAACGGAGGTCGGTGTTCCCATCCGCCCACCGTTTATGCCTAAAAAAATTGCTTAATGATTTAGCCCTACTCGTCCCTACTCGAGCTTTTGAGTAATTTCATTGATCTGTTTTTGAATCTCGTCAAAGCGCCTTTCGCTGATCCACTCGACTGGAAACAAGTACTCTTTTCCAAATGCTGAAACGATGACGCCGCTCATTCTATGAATGTGCCCGGATTCCGCATCATAGTCTTGCGGCAAATCCGGACTTCTCCGCGTCCCTGCCCGAGGCAATGAGCGAATCCGAACAGATTTAGTATTTTTGAACTCCTCCTCAAGAAATGTAAGAAGATATCCAAGATCGGCGTCCATAATTATTTCTCTCGAATTTCAGAAAGCAGGTCTGGTCGCTTTGTTTTAGTCCGTTTCACTCTTTGTTCCTGACGCCAACGCGCGATAGCTCCGTGATCCCCGCTCAGAAGAACCTCGGGCACTTCGAGTTCTTTAAACTCTCTGGGTCGGGTGTACTGCGGATATTTGAGTAACCCACCTTCGAAGGTCTCCTCAGTCAGTGAGCGCTCATTGCCCACTACTCCTGGCACAAGCCTCGTTACTGTATCGGCCAAAACCAGCGCCGGTAGTTCACCGCCTGTCAAAACATAATCTCCAATTGAAATTTCTCGGTCCACACAAAGGTCAATAAACCTTTCGTCCACTCCCTCATAATGCCCACAAACAATAATGAGCTTCTGTAAGCCACTTAGTTCTCGAGCCAGCGACTGGGTAAGCGGCTCTCCCTGAGGTGACATCAATACAGTTAAAGTGCGGGCACTGCCTGCTAAAGAATCATCCTTTGAGGCTGACTCCCATGCCGAGTAAAGGACGTCAGCTCTCAATACCATGCCCTCTCCTCCCCCATAGGGAGTGTCATCCACCGTGTGATGCCTATCCTTTGCAAACTCCCTAATTTGAATCGTATTAAACGAAACAACCCCTTTATTTGCCGCTTTTCCAAGTAGGCTAGATGAAAGAATGGGTAAAAATGTTTCGGGAAACAGTGAAAGGAAATGAAACGAAATTTCTGGTACGCGCGAGATCAGCGCTTTTTGATTTTTTGGCAGGGCACTTTTTGGAGAAAGAGTTTTCGAAACTCGAGCTTTACTCGATGATTTCGAGGACCGTTCTTTTTCTGAGTTTAGTCGACGCGCCATTTAATACTGTGCGCACAGCTCTTGCGGTGCGTCCTTGCTTGCCAATAATTTTTCCAAGATCTTCTTTGGCAACTTTTAATTCAATGACCGTCGTATTTTCACCCGTGATCTCATTGATTTCTACCTGGTCAGGCAGATCAACAAGCATTCTCGCCATATATTCGATCATTTTGGAAAGTTCGCTCAGAGGCTTTTTGCCACCTGCCGAACCCGTCCCGGGATTCGTTGGCTGCATCATCGCAATCTCCTTCAACAATGGAGCTCAGCTTCCTTGGGCTCCGTTCCACTTCTACTTTAAATTCGAAGCAATCTACTAAGGATTATTGTGCGACGGTTTTAAGGAGTTGTCCAACCGTTTGTGAAACCTGTGCTCCGCGACTCTGCCATTTTTTAACGAGATCCGAATTAACTGCAATTTTTTCTTTTGCGGTCTTGGCTCTTGGATAATAGTGGCCCAGTTTTTCTAAGTAGGCTCCATCGCGTTTTTTGGCGGAATCAACAGCAACGATCAAATATTGCGGTTGCTTTTTTGCGCCCTGACGAGAGAGTCGAATGGTAACGGCCATAAATTTCCTTTCAAAAAAACTTCGCGTTTCAGATGAGACAACGCCTCGTAAGTGAGTGTGGAGACTTAACAATTCGAAAATCCTTCGTCAACCCTATTTCTTTTTGAGACTCTCTTTGGCAAGGTACAATGCGTCTTCGAGATTTTTGAGATCTACGCGAGTGCTTTTCCAACCCGGTTTTATTACTCGCAAAAGCGCATGTTTTGGAAGTGAATGAGTCGGTTTTTCTACGCTTGTCATAAGCAATACAATAACCCCAGCTTGATCAAATTCTTCAATGAGGTCAGTACTTGACTCTCCTGGTAAGATTTCGTCTAGAAAAACGACGTCTGGGCGCCTTCTATAGAGTTCTACCCTTGCTTCAGCCCCGTTTCCGGCCCGCCCTGAGATTTTAATGCCTGAAATCTCAAGCAGAGCCTCCTCGACCATATCTCGCATCTCCTGGACGTCCTCTACGATTAGAATCGAAAGATTGAGAGGGTCCGTTTGTGTTTTTTTGGTCATAGGTTTGAATATTTAAGTTTTCGAGGCTTCAGTAATCAAAGAAACTGCGGCTGCAACCCAGCTTGGCTCGGAGTTCAAAGCCGGGACCAAGCGAATTTCTCCGCCCCCATGACTTTTGAACTGATCCGCCAATCGAATTCCAACCTCTTCTAACGTTTCAAGACAATCCGCCACAAAAGAGGGGCAAACTACGGCAACTCGTGCGGCTTTACGCGATCCCAATTGAGAAATGATTTTGTCCGTAAAAGGCTCAATCCACCCACTGCCGATGCGGGATTGAAATGAAACCGTAAACTTCTGAGCCGGGATCTTGAGTTTCCAAACTAATGCTTGTGTAGTCGCAAAACACTGGGCTCGGTAGCAATCTTTATTTGCCTCCCCGATGGTGTCACAACAATCGTGCGTTCTCATACAATGCGGACTTCGTTCCGTACGTTTGACTTGCTGCTTGGGGAGCCCATGGTAGCTAAAAATCAAGTGATCGTACTGAAACCCAGAGAGCGTCTTGAGAATTTGGGCTGCATAAGCATCTATAAATCCTGCATCTTCGTAAAAAGGTTTTATTTTCATTGCACGAAGCGCCCACTCTACGCCTACCACAGACTCAAAATTTTCGAGGGCAGATTTCGTAGCGGCCCGCGAATATTGCGGATAAAGCGGAAACACGACGAGTCGGTCGATTCCTTGTGACTTTAATTCGCTCCAGGCTGATTTCACGCTTGGATTTCCGTACCTCATACCAACAGCTACTCGGTACTCAGGACCGAGTGCCATTCCAAGTTCATTTGAAAATTTTTTGGATTCAATCAAAAGTGGGGATCCAGTTTCGGTCCAAATTTTCTGATAAAGTTTTGCGGAACTTCGGGCCCGTGTCAGAGTTATAATTCCGTGAACAAAAGGCCAACGAACGATCCAGGGTAAATCGATCACGAAGGGATCCATTAAAAATTCGTTTAAATATCTTCTAACGGCAAACGAGCTGGGCGAATCAGGCGTCCCGATATTAATTAGTAGTACACCTGTTAGACTCATCAGACTACTCACGCCCCCTAGTCCTTTAAGCGTAACAGGGGGTTGATTGACTTTCAATGGAACATCGAATTACGATAGATAAATGCGATTAATCAAAAGCACTTTTTTCATAGTCTTGGGGTTTGTTTTCGTAATTTCTAAAGCCAGCTTGGCTATCGAACTCCCCTCCCAGTCTTGCTTTTCGATATCTGCGGATGGGCAACCAGAACTTAGCCTATTTGTGATGGAAGACCTCCAAAATGCGGGACAGAAAACCTTGCAAATTAAATTTGGGTATTTGGAAAAAAATGTCTCCCTTCAGGCTGAACCTGAAACCACCGGCACTACACTTCCGATCAGCGAAGCGACTATTAAGGCCGGCACTGCATCTTATCGGGGAATCGGATTTTTGCTAGATATCGACCAAGCGAATAAAGATCCGGCACATAATAAAATTGTATTTGGAAAATTTAATCTTGAATCTTCAGTTCAGATCATTGATCCGGCAACGAAGAAAGCCGCTTCGTTTAAAAACAAAACACTTTCTTGCGCTAAGATGAGATAAAAAGACCCGGCAACTGACTACCGGCTTGCCCGCCCGCCGGCTGCCAGTTCTTTTCACTCATACTTCACTCCTACGATCTCCAGCTCTTCTTCGCTCCTTGGAGTTCTAAGATTCACGACATCGCCCACTTCCTTATTTAAAACCGCTTTGGCAATGGGCGAAATCCAACTCACCTTACCATGCGCGGGATCCGATTCATCGATACCGACTATTTGAAAAATTTTTTTCTTGCCGTCTTCATCTTCAATAGTGACTTTCGCTCCAAAAAGGATTCTTTCTGATTTTTGTTTAGAAGGATCGACGATTTCAAACGATTGAATGCGTTTGGTTAGAAATCGAATTCGGCGATCAATTTCGCGAAGCCTTCGCTTGCCGTAAATATAATCGCCATTCTCGGAGCGATCTCCATTAGATGCTGCCCACGAAACCGTTTGCACCACCTTCGGTCGCTCTTCATAGAGAAGCGCCTTGAGCTCTGCCTTAAGGCGCTCCGCTCCGACTGGAGTAATGTAATTCTTGGTGCCGGCAGGGATAATGGATGAGACTTCTGTTTCTTCTTCATCTCCGTCCGATTCTTTTACAAATGCTTTACTCATTAAGTCGTCTCTTGGCCCACGTCGAGATATACTTCTTTCGTGTCGTCGTTATATCCAAAAAACTCAGCAAATCGTCCCCACGAAACTAGTGCCTCGACGATTTGATGAGGGTTTTCATTGGGTAGCCACTCCGCTACTCGCTCGGTCAGAGATTCGACTGGCAATCTCAGGCTCTGGTCCTTTCTCAGTAGATTGGATGTCATCTGTACTATTCGGAGCGCGCCAAACAATTCGTGCAACATGCGCTTTCGAATGTTCATGTCTCCTTTTGCGAAGTGAGCGCCCAGTTCCGTGAGGACAACAGTTTGCTTCGGAGTCTCGACTAAATCCAAGAGTTCAGCCCCTTTTACAAGGTAAAGTGTGCGACCAAAGTCTTTGCCCGTACCATGGGCCAGTTCAAAAATATCCGCCGTTCCACCTTGATCGGCCACGGCTTCGATCAATCCGATCATCTCGGTAATGGGGACATTGGGCAATGTCTCAATGGGAGGTTCTTTGAGCGGCTTTAAGAGAGGTGTAATTCCTGAGATGGACGTCGAAGAAGGAACATCCGGCATCAATGCTTCAGTAATCAAAGCGTGAGTTTGAGAAACAATTCTTCTAAATGAGGGAGACTGATCATCCCGAGGATATGGCATATCATTTACAATTTCACGCCTGATATGGCCGGGATTTGTACCCATGACTAGAATACGTCTGGCCATATATACGGCTTCCTGAATATTATGAGTCACAAGAACCATAGAACGCGTAGCTGTTTTTTTATCCAAAAAAATCTTCACCATTTCAGAGCGCAGGGTATCGGCTGTTAAAACATCTAGTGCGCTAAAGGGTTCATCAAGAAATAAAAGCGGCCTTTCCATGACGAGAGCGCGCGCAATTCCAACTCGTTGCTTCATTCCACCTGACAACTCGCGCGGATAGGCTTCTTCGAACCCCTCGAGTCCAACGATGTCGATCACTTTTTTAACGCGGGCTCGGGTCTCTGCTTCGGAGATTCGTAGGGGCCTCAGCGCTAAAGCAATATTAGTATAAACGGTCTCCCATGGAAACAAAGCGAAGGACTGAAAGACCATAGAAACATCCAGATTAGTGCCCTGAAGTGGCTTCCCGCGCGATGAAACGGCGCCACCTGAAGCTTGAGTGAGGCCACTCATGATTCTGAGACAAGTCGACTTTCCGGAACCCGATGGTCCAAGAAGCGCCACAAACTCCTCGTCGTAAACGGACTAATTCGTGTGATCGAGCACCTTAAGCTCGGTGCCCGACTCAAGCACGTAGGTCTTTGAGACATCCTGGAGCTGAATGAGGGGCTCTATTTGTGACATATTTAGGCGTCCATTCTAAACCGGGTCTGGGCCAAATGATAAACCTTTGACCAAACTGCGCGATTAAATATTACCACCACAAAGACTAGAATCGAAATACTAGCTGCCAAGAGTTGAAAATCGCGAGTCTCCGCCGCCTGGCTGATCCGAGCTCCTATCCCAGAAGTCTTTAACACTGTGTGATGATAGTTCCCTACATATTCGGCTACGATGCTCGTATTCCACGCCCCTCCAGCGGCAGTAACCCAACCTGTAACCAGAGAGGGAAAAATACTGGGCAAGTAAAGCTTGAGCCATTTGTCCTTAACTGACACTTCCATGAGTTCAAGCGCGTATTTGAGCTCGTTGGGAATACGAAGCGCACCCGCCAAGACATTAAAAAGAATGTACCACTGAATTCCAAACGTCATCAAAAGCATCGAAGAAATATCAAACCCAATTCCTAACCAAAAAAATAAACCAAGCGTCGGAACATAAAGCATCGTCACTGGAAACGACGCCATCACCTGAATAATCGGCTGCGCAAACCGAATTCTCCTTGGAGAAGTTCCGATCCATATTCCGACTGGCACTGCCCAAACCGTGCTAATAGCCAGCGCGAAGAGCACTCTTAAAAAAGTCCACAACGTATCTCGAATGAGTAACATCCAAGTTTGCGTGTGGGTCAACATCAAAACCAAAAGCAGCTTGTAGGAGCCCCAAAAAATCATGGCGGTTGTTAACCCATAAAGCAGTGGACCTAAAATACGAATGGCGGATTGCTGCCGCGCTGATGGTGCCTTTAATAAAGGATGCTCAAGATCTCCGTCGAAAACCTGCTGCGGGGTAAGTGGCAGCTCCATCCGCTGCCGAAACCGGTAACGCCTAAATCCAAGCTTCAACCACCGCATGATCCGAGATTCACGAATTACAATTTTCATGAGAGGTTCAGCCGGAGCTACGCCCGGAACATCCTCGATACGAAATCTCTGAACCCAAGCCAAGATCGGACGCCAAATCACCGCGTCCATAGTAACTATCAACAAGACCATAGTAATGATTCCGAGAACCAGAGCTCGGTGATTGCCTGTTTCGGCCGCTACGGCCATATAGGCTCCGAGCCCCGGCAGGCGAAACTCGGTATCCCCCAGGCGAAACGCTTCGCATACACCTAAAAAGAACCAACCTCCGGCCATGGACATGAGGCTGTTCCAGGCTAAGTTAACCGCCGAAAACGGAAGTTCAAGCTTAATCAGTCTTTGCTTCCAGTTCAGGCCCATCACAGTGGAGGCTTCCATAAATTCAGGGGGAATAGATTTGAGCGAAGAATAATAACTGAAAGTCATATTCCAAACCTGGCTCGTAAAAATCATTATGATCGCGGCAAGTTCAAGTCCCAAGTTCGTTTTAGGAAAAAGCGCAATCAAGCCAAAAACCAGACCAGGTAAAAATCCCAATACAGGAATGCTTTGTAAAATATCAAGAAGCGGAATGATAATTTTTTCGGCACGTTCAGATTTTGCGGCCGTATATCCAACGACTAAAGTAAAACTCAGAGAAACAAGATAAGCGATTAGACAACGAGCCCCTGATAAAATCGCATAATAAGGAAGTGAAGAAGGCGCAAGATCGATGGCAGTTACGGG
>CAYJBA010000118.1:0-7743 GCA_964367865.1 uncultured Bacteriovoracaceae bacterium
GATTGAACATCGCAAAGGCTTTGCGGCGCGCGATGGAATAATGTCGGCAGTTCAGGGAAACCAGAACTGAAGCCACGGAAAAGGCTACGCAGGAAGGGGGGCTCCGAAAGGGACTCCCCTTTTTTTTAAATTTATCCAACAATTCAAGCACTTCTTGGGCACGGTATTATGTTGACCTATATTGTCAGCTATTATATAGCTACCCCCGCTCGTTAAGTGGCTTTTGGGGTGGACAGGGGCAATTTAGGGATCCAAGGAGTTCCCATTTCATGAAGATAGCCCTCTATGCATTATTGGCTCTCGGCATGATCTCACAATCGGCATTGGCTAATACCAGCGCTTCAAACCCCGGATATTCCAATAGGTATGTAACGACCTATGGACGCTGGGACCACGCTGTGTACGAAACCTATTCTTACCGTGAGACCACGACCGTTAGCACGACTTGTAATTATTATACCTGTTACGAAAATATGACCACGACGACAAATGTCTGGGTCGAAGAACGTGTGATTACCGAAGGGAGATACCGCGGCCATCACGTTGTAAACGTTTATCGTGACGGTGGTTATAACGATCTTTACGCGACTTACTATGTGGATCACAGCGCCTCAAGGCCCGTGATTTATCGTCGTAACTTCGTTCGTCACAGTTACTACAGAGATCCTTATTATTATCCTGGATATACTGTGGTTTATGCGGAAATTGACGCTGCTACGGCCGCGATCATCACCGGAACCTATGTTGCTGTGTTAGGTGCTGAAATCATCGCTTCGTGCCCTGATAATGTCGTTTGTCTCGGTATCGGTGCGGCTCTTTCTGCATCCGGCTCCGCTTCATCCTTATGGGGAAGTTCAATGGCCCATGGCGAAGCAACGGCGCTACAGCGCAGGCTAGATGCAATGAACCGTTCGGATTCCAACCCTTCGGATATTCGGTAGTTCACCTTTGCATCTGATTTTTCGTGGGCCCACCTCTCCTGGGGTGGGCCCCGAAAAATAAACAGAAGGAAAAAATGAAAATAAGTACGTTTGTAGCATTATTTTCAAGTTTTATTGGTATCGCCTTGGGACAAATACCAAGCGCTCAAGCCGAAGCCCTAGCCAAGACTCTGGCTTCACCTTTAATGGATGAGACACTTTTTGGCCTTCCTAAGTTTAAAAAACGAACCTTGCCCAGTTACCGGATGCAATCTCGACTCGCTTTTGATTTCACGTCTTTTGTAGATACCTCGCTGATCAATTACGAAATTTGTAAAACGAATTACAATCCCACCCAAATCACTCGATCAGGACACAGCATTAAGGTCTTAGGAGCCGCAGTAGTTTACATGAGCCCAGGGTTTGCGGCATCGATTTTTGGCCATATGGGGGAGCGTTTTATTTACTGTAGAGATGACGAGTTTTTTGATGTCTACTTTGATTATACAAGTTTTATTGATGATGATCTCAATGATTTTAGGGCTCGTTATGCGGCTGACCTTGGGCATCTCCCGAATGATTACGAAAACGGGCTCCATGGAAAATTCTATATTAAAAGACAGATGAACCCCGCTACACGCTGGGTTTATGGATTTCACCAGGCCAATTATAACCGCGATATTTTTGAGCTTTGGCTGGACGTCGAAGAAAAGGAGGCTTACCGGGCGCTTCTCTCCGCGACTGATCGCTATGAAGGACAGGCGGCCCGAGTTAAGCAAAATAATAAACTCGTCGACTATAAAATTTTCGAGCAAAATTGTACTCATCCAATTTTAGAAGACAGCGAGATCATGGGCGCTCAATATAAAGTATCGGGATGGAACGCTCTCACGCCAGGAGCAATTTACCGCTACCTAAAGACAAAAGAAATTGCCAGGTCCATTGTTTATCCCTCGCAACGGCTTTTTCGAAAATTACGATTAGCGCAATCCTACGAAAGTGACGCTTTTGAAAACATTGCTCCATTGTCAAAGGTCTCTGCCGGAGCGACAACGCCGGGCTTTATGCTGTATTACAATGACGCTGCGGAGTTGTGGAAGCAGCTCATGTTGTCCCCAATGTCTGGAATTTTAAATTTGGTGGGTGGAGTGGGAGAGACTGTCTGGGGTTTAATTACAATCCCGGTCAACCTCGCGTCTCATATCCCCGGGCTAGAATCGATTGAAGTAAAGTCTGGAGGAATTGTTCACGCAGGAGTGGGCATAGCCAGTATTGGAACCTCTGTTGTCGAATTTTTCGGATTAAGATCTAGATACCCTAGCGCTACAGAATGGAATAAAGACGAAATTAGTTATTTTCAGGGTCCTCTTCTCAATCAGCCGCCCCTTCTTTTAGACTTCGCTCAACAAGCGATTGTAGATTAACTTGGCGGCTAAGGTTTAATTTCGCAGGAAACATCAGTTACATCTTCGCTCGATCCTGCATGAATGATTCGAAAAGTGTGTGGAAGCTCCCTATCTGTTGAAATATAGGATTTTCCAGTTTTTCTCGGATTGTATCCGTAGATTTCTATTCGAATCGAGTTTGGCGTGATGACTAAAGTGGAAAGGCCATCGGGTCCGCAGCCAGTCCACGCCCTCGAGTCGTTTTCAGTGAGGAGAGGTTTTTCTATTTTGAAATTTCCAGTGCTAGTTACCTTGTCATTAATGCTAGTGGTGCATGTACAAACGTAGGCGACACGTTGAGGGTAATCTTGATTTTGTTGTGCCGTTGGGCTGCCTAGAGCGGCCAAGCCGAACCAGCCAATGCTAAGCATCGTAAAAGCGATTAAATAATAGTTGTTCAAACTCCACCCCCTCGGATCCGGGCACTATCTGAGAGGGGGTACTCGAAGTCAAACGCTTTTGTCGGAAAACACCTAAAACATGGTCCTGGGAGCCTTCTTGACCCCCAGGACCCCCCTAGTCGGACGCGCAGCGCCCTGAGTATCCTTCCGTGGATGGTTTTTCACGTCCATGTGAGTCGGGCAAACGTCCTATCTGCCCGACTAAATAGAGATTATTTAAGCCATTCTAAAGGATTTATAGCCCAGACTTTTGGATCGGTGGCCGTCGATATGTAGAGTTTCAGCGCGCTCTTCTTGCTCCTTACAATGAACGCAGAGCGTGGCTGTGGGTCGTGCTTCAAGCCGCTTAGGCTCGATTTCCTCTTCGCAGGTTTGACATTTTCCAAACGAGCCATCTGCAATTCGTTGCAGGGCTTCTTCAATTTTTTTGATATAGAGCGCTTCGCGATTTCGAAGCCGAACACGCATATTGTTTTCGAGCTCGCTAGAGGACATATCCGAATCATCAATGCGATCCTCGGCTTTTATATTAAAGTCTTCATTGAGAATAGTTTTTGAGTAGATCAGTTTATCTTTCTGGATTTCAAATAATATTTTAAATCGAGCCATAATTTCGGGTCTCATAGTTAACACTCCTTCGATATTCAGGAACTTCTTGTTCCAGAGATTTATGTAATGGTTCCGGCTTAAATGTGCTTTCGAATAAATGTGGCTACCGCCACCACTTCAGCCAGAGCCACCATCGAGTGAGTTCGTTTGAGACAAGATGAATTGTGCTTATTTCTTTTCGGGGTTTGCTTGGAGTTCCGTGCTGCTTTCTCATAGCGGATCCCATTTCCTTTCGACTGTTGAGAGCGTTTTTCTCACA
This sequence comes from uncultured Bacteriovoracaceae bacterium, assembly GCA_964367865.1. Lineage (GTDB taxonomy): Bacteria > Bdellovibrionota > UBA1018 > UBA1018 > UBA1018 > CAYJBA01. The sequence continues at coordinate 3,635 of CAYJBA010000118.1, forward strand.
GCCTCCAGTGACACTACATTGCGAGCTTCATGCCAGCCTCATGCGCCAAAGAAAAATCCCGTCTTTTCAATGGTGACAATGTAATAAGTGGGTTATCCGATCGATTTTACCCGTGTATTTTTGAAAGTGCTTTCTTAGACAATCTTAGACTGGTGTCACAGTGCGTTATTTTGTTCAATAAAAGACCAATGGAGACACATCCAATCGGACGCTCCCTGTGTCTGATTTAAAACCCTCTGCCTCGATTATAATGAGACTGAACGTCAGCAGCAGTGAGCGTGGTATTATAGATGGCCACCTCGTCGATCATTCCTGGAAAGTAACTGGGCGTATCCATATCAAATCCGATAGCAGTGCTAGCCGGAACACCCGTGACGTCCCATCCACCAGTAAAGGCGGCGAAAGTCGTCCCGCGTTGAACTCCATCAAAATAGATTGAGACGTTATTTGCACCGTCAACCGTTCCAACCAAGTGGTGCCAAACGCTATCGTTCATAGGAAACCCGACGGCCAAGAGATTTGCCGTTACACCACCTGCCTTTAAATAAAATGCCGGAACCCCTTGGCCCGCGCTAAAGTCGCATCCTAAACGGATCACATGTGCGGTCGCATTATCGCGCATATAAACTAAAGGTTTCGGCGCGGAGCAGGGCGAAGACATGTTAACCCAGGCCTCAAAGGAAACTCCGCCCGAAGTAAAAAAATATCCAGCCGGCGTGTCTGCTTTGGAGGTTCCCCCGTTGAAGGAAACAGAACTTCCCACGGGCTCAACAATTCCTGATGGCTGTGCGAGAGTAGCAGCAGTATATGCGAGTGGTCCGATGCCGCCTTTGTAATCAGTCGCGGTTGTACCACCTGCCTCGTTTAATCTCCAATACGAGACCAAACTCGGGTGACTGAGAATCATTTGCGAATAAGGATCTTTGCAATTCATTTTCCGACCCTGTTGGAGCGCTGCCGCCAGGCCATTGTAGTCGCCGTGAATTTCAACTTTGCGATCAGACTTAAGATCAAAAACCGCTCTGCCAATTTCGAAGTAGCTGGTGATACTACTGTCACTGTTGGAAATTGGGACTTGATTGGAACAGACCGAAGCGGTGGTCTCCTGAATACCAACCATCTCAGCAATTCGAATGGGTCCCGAGGGTACTCGAAGTGTGAAAATTTCACCTTGGCTTGTGACCGGAATCGGGCCGACCAAAATTCCCGGATAGCTACAAAACGAAGTCCTATTCAGAAGTGAATCAAAAAGACCCGGATTAAGCGGGTCGTTGCTTGTAGAGGAGATTCCTGGACCCACTACATTTACCGCTAAGCAATTAAAACCGCTGATTGTCGAAGGCGGGCCTATAAAGGTGGGAGGTAAAAGTAAAGAAGAAATAGGATCAGATCCAGAAAAGATTGCGTCTATTAAATGAAGTTGGCGTTTTCCGATCTGAATGCTGATCGTATGCCACCCCGGTTCTATCGCCGAGCACGAGGTCAACGCGGCAGCCAGGACAAATAATCCACCCCAAATCCAATCCTTATTTTTTCTCACTTCGATTTTCCTTTATGCGAATTTTCGCGAAAAAACCTCACCCAGACTTTTGTGTACGCGCCCATTTGCGTTGAGCATCTCGCGCTTTTCTTGGTCCTCTTTGCAGCCGACGCAAAGAGTTGCTGTAGGGCGGGCTTCGAGGCGCTTGAGTTCGATATCCTCTCCGCAGGAGTCACACTCGCCAAAAGTGCCCTCTTCGATCCTGGCCAAGGCCTCTTCGACTTTTTTAATATAAAGCGTTTCGCGATTTCGCAGTCTCATGCGCATAGCTTGCTCGGCGTCCGTAGTCGCTTGATCGATTTCATCATAACGATCATCTGCGCATACACCGAAATCCTCGCGCACGATGCGGTCATTAAAAAGAATACTGCGCTTTTGTTCTTCGAAAATCCTTTTGAACTTCTTTAAGCGTTCTTTATTCATGGTTCTCCTCCCCCTCGGAGTTCTTTGATGATGGACTGACTAACGGCCTGGAGCGTTTCCATCACTCCCTGCCCTTTGTTTGCAACAGCCTCAAAAAAAGGTCGGTGAGTGGAATTGAAGGTTCCTTCAAGCTCACTCAGACTCACGGCCTCGGGCATGTCTCTCTTGTTGTACTGAAGCACCAGCGGGAGTTTCTTCATGTCATACCCCTGTTGCTCCAGGCTCCTTTCGAGAGCCTCAAAACTTTCAATATTGGCTTCCATTCTTTCTGGCTGGCTATCAGCCACGAATACTACGCCATCGACGCCTTTGAGAATAAATTGGCGCGAGGTCTCATAAAAGGTCTGGCCCGGAATCGTATAAAGATGAAGCCGCGTTTTGTAGCCTCGAACATCACCTACGGCGAGCGGGAGAAAATCAAAAAATAGTGTGCGTTCATTTTCTGAACTGAGCGTGACTAGCTTTCCGCGTAGATCCGCCTGTGTATTTTCGTAAATGTATTGAATATTCGTCGTCTTGCCACTGAGGCCCGGGCCAAAATAGATGATTTTGCAGTTCACCTCTTTTGTGGCGTAGTTGATGAGACTCACTCAGTCATCTCCAAACGATTTTCGAGCGCTTTTCCGATCGTTTGTCGATCGGTATACTCGATCATTCCACCGACCGGCAACCCGTGTGCGAGTTTGCTGACGCGAATACTAAAGGGTCTAATCAAGCGAGTAAGATAAAGCGCAGTGGCTTCTCCTTCTACACTGGGATTGGTCGCTAAAATGACTTCACGGGCTTTAGCGCTCGGCTCGGCCACTCGTGAGAGGAGCTCTCTAATTTTTAGCTCCTCGGGTCCAATTCCATCCAAAGGAGAGAGCGCTCCATGCAGTACATGGTAAAGGCCACGAAAGGCTCCCGTGTTTTCAATCGAAAAAACATCAGACGGCTTTTCGACGACGCAAACCGTGGCGACATCTCTCTCAGGGTTTGAGCAAATGCGGCAGGGACTTTGGTCTGTAAATGTAAAACAAAGGGTACAGAGCGATGTCTTTTGCTTGGCCCCGATGAGTGCCTCGGCTAGCGAACGCGAATAATTTTCATCCTGTCGCAAAATATAGTGCGCGAGACGGGTCGCAGTTTTTTCGCCAATCCCAGGAAGTTTAGAGAGTTCAAAGATTAACTTCGAAACCGGATCCTGCGTCGGTTTGAGGTTAGACCCGAACATGAGATTCTCCCTCCGAAGGTGACTCAATCAATTCGATCGGACTTAGGTCCCCACCAAACAGTGCTTTAGCTTCCATGATCATGGGATGGCTTTGCGCAGCGGAGCGAGCCTGAGTCTCGCGCTCTTTGACTTCGCGTTCACGACGAGCAACGGGACTCACGACAGATTCTTGAGTCTCCACCGTTACACGGGTGTGGGCACCAAAATACTCTTTACTCAAAGTGTTCATTTGCTCTTGGTAGACGCGAGATTGAAGCTGCTCTTTAAAGTAAAGGTCATTGGGATGATACTTAATCGTGAGAACACCTTCTGTGGAGCGCATGCCGGTGGCATGCTCAAGAATTGAAGCCAAGAGGGGCCGCGTTTTACGAATGTGTTCAATCAGGCCTTCCCATGTTGCCGCAGGTAATGCCTTTTGCTCCTGCGCCGAAGCTGGTTTTGTCATCTCACCTGTAGCGCTACAGCCTTGAGTATCACGCTCAATTTTAATCGTTGGACTTGATATCTGAGGAGCGGTTGCTACCGAAGCCGTAGCTACCGAGGCCGTAGTCTTGGATCCTGAATTGCTTTCAGTGTTCGAATTTTTTACGTAAACGAGCGCTTCTGCCGTCGCGCACTTAATCAAAAGTATATCTAAAACAATTTTTGGCTGAGGAGATCTCGCAATCCATTCAAGCCCATGATGAAGGACTTGAAAAATGAGTTCAATTTCCTCAAGGGATCTGGTTTGAGAAATAGCCGTCAGTTCTTTCCACTCTTCTTCGGAAACCTCAAGCGTCGCGGAGTTCGGAGCGCCAATCTTGGCTAAGATTGCGCCATGTAAAAATTCGATGAGATTTCGGGTAAGAACTCGAAGGTCATGCCCCCGGCTAAAGGCCTGCTCGACTTGTGCTAATGCTTCGACTGGCTTCTTTGCAAAAACAGCCCGAAGAA
>CAYJBA010000119.1:0-7644 GCA_964367865.1 uncultured Bacteriovoracaceae bacterium
CAAATTTAGGAGGGTCCTCTGCAAGCGGCATCGCACTTTCGGGAGTATTTGCCCCTCACTCACGAGTGGGTGGTACTTGTGGCGCTGTCTTAAATCCTTCTATGAGTTGTACGATCGTCATTCGTTTTAGTTCACCGGGTCAGATTACAGCGAATGGAACAATGAGGATCGATTACAACGATAGTGTGGCTTCGCAAAATTTGAACCGGGCGCTTTTAGCCACGGGAGTGAGTCGATCCGTAAGCCTCGGCACCAATCCGGGCGATTTCGCCTATCCGAGTAATGGATCGAAGTGGAATGACTACATCAAAAATAATAACGGCGGCACGAATATTTTTAATCAGCCTGATCTTTCGTGCACCGGTGCTGAATCAGGCGGACCGTTTACTTGTATCCACGGTGGTGAGAAAAAGAAGTACACAGTAACAGGAGTTTCGTCGTGTTCTGGTTTAACGATCGAAGATAGCCTGGGTGTCTTTGACTGGGTCTGTGATGCTTCGACGGGAACGGCGGTTTTTTATACTGCAAAATTAAAAGAGGGAAAGGGACTCAAAGATCTTATCGATGGTACCACCGGAACCTCATTTAAAAATAATTCGATTACGATTTATCAAGAAAATATTAAAGCAGCGGTGAGTACTCCTGCCGTGTGGTGGACCAACTCGGTTTCAAATCTTCCTGATAATCGCTTGGCAACCGATCCCTTTGCTGTGCTTGCGACGGTCGGCGAAATTTACACTCTCTTAAGTTCGCGTGCTTCGAGTGGTTATAATATCAACGCAGATAGGATTGCGTTAGTTAATCTGAACGGGGCGCTCCTGTCCTACTCGGGAAATGTAGCAACGAATTATGACCGCGCTACGGGTGAGCCTGCGGCAACTAATGACTATGCGATCGTGGCATCGGGCGGTCAGAAATTTATTTGGCTAGAAGGAGATTTTGACTCCTTTGGAGGCGGTGGCCAGGATGCTGTAGATGGGATTGCAATGATTTCCACTCGGCTTTCTCGTTTTAATTTAATCAGTAACAAAAACGCGAATTGCCATGGATTAGAGTTTGCCGGGTCACTTTATAACCTCCTGACTGGCATTAAGTTGAGCAATGGGGGAACTTGCAACGTAGGTGGACTTAGGTTCGAAAACTCTACCGGAAACACCTTAATCGGCGCGACTTTAAACAATAATAGGAGTTCAGGACTCGCGCTTGACCTATCTAGCCAAAATATTCTTGTAGGGGTCAATGCATCTAATAATGGAAACGGGACTGCAGACGGCATCAATTTCGTCAATTCGGACTCTAACATTTTAGTGGGTGCAACTGTTGCAAACGGGAGCAATACAGATATTCGGATCAATTCCGCCTCATCAAGAAACACGGCATCGCATGTTATTGTTGCAAACTCTCGTGACGAATCCTTTACGATCGAATCTTTAGGTACGAACTTTAACACCATTAACCAAGTGCTTCGAGCAAACGGAGGCGTCAGTTGGGGAGGGGTTTATTTGGCTAACGGCTCTACCAACACCATCGTCTCTCAAATATTATCTGCTAGCAGTAACGGTTATGGAGTCGAACTCGAGGACTCATCGTTCAATCATTTTACAAATAATCTTGTTTTGGGAAATAACCCTTCGGGGGATTGTTTTGTCTCCGCAGTGGGTATGGAAAAAGGATTGTTCGATACGACCTGTGCTAATCAAGGGACATCAAATGCAAATCTAGTTACGGCTGGGATCAATATCTCAAGTTCCTTTATGGGAAAAGTTACTTTAGAGGACTTTATTAATTTATCAGACTCCAACGGATCTCAAGCTATAGCTTCGATTTTAGATTGGGTGGGTTTTGAAAATCCTTACCGCACATGGGGAAGGGACGGCGGAGTATTTCCTGCGACAACCAACAACTCAGCCTGCACTGCCGGCACTTGCCGAATCTGGGACTGGAGACTTAAAGTTTCAGATACGGTGATTCGAAATACGAGCAACGACGGCGCAGTACAAAATGCCGCATTTGTTTCGGGCGCCACCTGCCCTGCAGCCGTCAACGGAAATAAGACTCTTACCGATCAGCAAGCTTCTCCCAATACATTTTTGATTAATGCGACCGAGATTATGTATGACCCCATTCGTAATCCTTTGGGCAATAACAACGGCCTTTGCCAGTCGGGCGAAGGATGCATCTATTCGCCCAACTTTGGCTCATATCAAGGCGAAGGAGTCCTTAGGGCTCCTTGTATTTTTCAGAATGGAGTCGTTACTGGTGTTTCGATGTATGCGTGGTCGATCAATGGGGTTGGGGCTCCCGGGACTCTCGACGTCACCTTTGGAGCCGCTGGAGAGTCATTTATCGCTCAAGGAGCAAATAACAGTGGCTACGCCATAATTGCACAGCAGGCGGATGGAAAAATCCTGGGGATTGGCGACGGATGGAACGGAACTGAAAACATTTTCAATATTATGCGTACAAATCCGGACGGAAGCCTCGACTCTGGCTTTAATGGGGCTGGAAAATTCGCCTATTCATTGGGAGTGGGATTAAATGTGGCCCCGTTTGCGGTGGTACTACAAAGAGACGGAAAGTTTATCGTAGGTGGACGGACTTGGACGACTTCTTACGATATGATTCTCGTACGCTTTAATACTGATGGCACAACCGATACAAGTTTCGGATCTAACGGTGTCGTCATTACAGACTCTGGTTTTGACTGGGACAGGATCCGTGCACTAGCCGTTCAACCCGATGGAAAGATTCTTGCGTCAGCTGGTTGGGGAACAGGTGGAGGAAATACTTCTGGGGCTATTATTAGATTTCATCCCGATGGAACGCTTGATTCAGGTTTTGGGACCGGAGGCAGGACGTTGATTCCAGGGACCTATGAGGCGAACGCAGTTGTAGTCCAGTCTGATGGAAACATAGTTTTGACCGGATTTGCAAGCACTAATGAAATATTTGTCGCACGCGTTTTGGAGAGTAACGGCAGTTTAGATACTAGTTTTAACGGGAGCGGAATTCTACTCATCCCTCCCACCATTAATGCGTGGGCAGAGGCATTTGCAGTTTCGCTTCAATCGGATGGAAAGATATTAGTGGGAGGGGTAGATCATACTTGGGGGGTGACAGGTCAATTGTATGTTGCACGATTAAATACCAATGGCACTTTAGATGTGAGTTTCAATACAACTGGAAAACTAAATATTAATTTAGCTGGGATGACTTATGAATCCGTACATGCGATTCGTAGTTTGCCTGATGGACGAATTCTTTTGGCAGGGGATGACTATTCATATGGTTTCGGAGGCAAAGATCCGGGTTTTGTTCTTAGACTGCTTCAAACTGGAAATCTCGACCCCAGTTTTGGAGTAAGCGGTCAAACTACCGTTTGGAATGAGGGTAGCTTGAATACGCGGTTGACTTCGATTGTGGTTTCGCCCGATGGAAGGATACTGGTGGGTGGATCGAAAGTAGGGTCTGATTTGTCGATTTTGAGACTCTGGCCTTAAGGGTAATGTAGAATTGTTTCGCATTTTGAACACGATCTAAAACCGTTACTTTAACGCAAGGCTAAATTATTGGACGCGATTAAGAATCATCACCTGTCCCAGAGAATCCTTTAAACTCAATTGAGTATCGTGAACTTCGTAATTCAAAGTCATCGGAAAAACATTGAGTCGGCAAAGCGGATTATCACTCTGGACATAATCTAAAATATGAAATTGATTGCCCTCGACTTTTGTAGGCGCCTTTCCCTTTGCTACAGCAGATAAACCTTCGCCCTTACAGGTTAGAAAAAAAGTGGTGGCATCCTCAACAATGTTCATCGATAGCGTATAATCAACATTATTATTCTTAATAAGCATCTCCCATTTTCCGAAGATGGAATCAGAAAGTCCAAATGAAGACAGTGACAAAAACAATAATGCGATTGCGGATAGGATTATTTTCTTCATAGCAGCCCCTGAATTTAAAGGTTATGGACCCCTTCTTTTCACGCTCAAACTTTACGGTCAAGAAGATTTTAATTTTATGGCTTGTGCTACCGGTACCCTACCCAATGCTAAGGTTTCACTTCTGCCAGAAGTTAAGTACCTACTAAAGCTAAACTTTAGTAATCCGATAAGATCTATGTGACCAATGTACGGGACACGAAAGAGACCTCCGTCTTTCAGTATAATGATTATAAGGAGTACCTGCGCGCAGTTCTTCAGACCACCGGGAGTTCGCGAGGCATACGATCCGAATTAGCCAGCAGGCTTAATTGCCAGTCTGCGTTTATTTCACAGATATTAAATTCTCATGTTCACTTTAGTCTCGAGCACGCAATTCAGGTGAGTCAGTTTCTGAGTCACACTTCGGATGAATCTAACTATTTTATGCTTCTTGTTCATTTGGGACGAGCGGGTTCGGTAAAGTTAGAGGAGTATTACCGAGGGTCCATCAAAGAGATTCAGGAGCGTCGGCAGAAAATCGGAGAACGAATTAAATCTCAGCAAAAGCTCTCCAAAGAGGCACAGGTCAGATATTACAGCTCCTGGACCTACGCTGCAATTCACGTGCTTCTTTCGATTTCTAAATTTCAAACGAAATTAGAGATTGCAGAGTATCTGGGGTTGTCAGCGCAGACCGTTTCTCGGTGTTTGGAGTTTCTGACCGAAGAGGGACTTGCGATTCCAAAAGCCGGAAAATACGAAATCGGAAAAAGCCGGATTCATCTCGGTACCGAATCTCCTCTCCTTAAAAGGCATCATATCAATTGGAAATTAAAAGCCATCGACGCCTATGATGAGCCAGATCCGAACGATTTGCATTATTCGTCCGTGATTACCTTATCCCAAGCAGACGGAGCGAGGGTTAATAAGCTAATATTGGAACTCATTGAAAAGAGTGAGAAAATTCTGAAAGAAACGGATCCAGAAGCTCCTTTTTGTCTTTCGATCGATCTATTTAAAGTCTGAAATTAAGTAATCACTAAACTTATAACACCTATTTTTATTAAATTAATCTACCCTGATGACCCTCTGCGTTGTATAAGTCTCTCACTAGAATACCCCCAGGTTTTTAGAAAACGAATCAAACGAAAGGAAAATATTTATGAGTAAAAAAATGATTGGATTAGGAGTGGCTCTTTTGGTTGGCGCTTCGATTGCTGAGGCGAAGGCATCGAGCGGATGCCGAGGTGCCTATTCAACGGCCGTTTACAATGACCAATGGGCGACAGGAACTCAAATCACAGCAATGTCCACAGGGTGGTTTTTACCCATTGGTCTTTATTCGACGACGGATGGAGTGATTAAGACCCTGAAATACAAACCGGTTTTAGAACTGATTGATCAAGCCTATCTTGGAAATGGAATTGATCTCGTGGTTTTTACTTCAGACCTAAAAAAGCGTCCTAGTTTAGAGCAGATCACGGTCGCACAAGTGGCTCAAACGATCGTTCGAGCAGATGAGGGGTTTTATCTTTGTCCTGAAAATAATCTAATGGGAAAAGGCTCACTCGAAGATCTGATCGCATCGATGCTTATGTAAAAATAATCAAAATAGAAAAAGGAGTATAAAATGTTTAAGAAAATAATCACATTAGGAATATTAGCCGGAACTCTCTCTGGTACAAATCAAGCGATTGCTGCAAACACCTGCTCGCCAGGTGTGGTGACGAGTACTCGGTATGAACTTGAGTATGAAGGGCCAAACGGAAAAGGAACTTATCCCGCCGGAACTCCGGTGACAATTCTTCAATTGCCCCCGGGTCTTTACTTCGGTGCACGTGCCAGGGTTTTGATCAAAGGGTATGTTCCGGTTGCCCATCGGGATGTTAGCGGAGCAATTACATCATGCGGTGTCCAGTACACGTCGGATGAAGTGGATCTTCTTATGCCGGGAAATACGCTTCATCTTCCGTTTCTCTGCGACAATTGAGCGGTCGCTGTCTTTTGACCCCGTTTTTCGGGGTGATTAGATAGATCTCCTTAAAAAATGGGGTCATTTAACTGGTTGTAATTATTAAAAATTACCTATTTGATCTCAACCTCGGACAGGAGCCTTTTTAATTGACTTAAATTGTCAGGTTATGTATAAGTCGCGTCTGAGGTCGTGATGAAAAAGGCTCGAATTTTGGCGAAAATTTTAATGGTGACTCTGTGTTTTGTGAGTCTGATTTCAACCGCTGCATTTAGCGCATCTGAAGGCGGAGCTGGAAGTAGCGGCGGGGGTACTGCAGAAGCCGCGCTCTTTCGCACGCGCGGAGATGAGCTTCTCACTGCGCTCATTAAAGGCCGAGCCATCGTTACCACCGCGGTGCTTGCTGCTAGCTTTTCTTCTCAAATTACCGATAGCTTTAAATCATCTATTACCGAAGACTATATTGCTGCTTTTCGAGAAGCCCTTGAGACGTCAATTCAAGGCACGACCAACCGAATCATCTACGATGAATCTCAAGAAAAAGTGATCGACGAAAAATCAGATCAGACCGGCATGGAAAAAGGCGAGATGTATGTCACCGTGCCCTCGCCCCAGATTCACTTTCTTCTTTTTAGTCTACCCTACTGGAAAGACCTGAGCAAAAAACAGGATATTGAAGGACAGTATGCTTTGGTGCTTCATGCTTATTCGCGTGCGATGTCGGCTAAAATGAAAAAATACGAAAACGCCGCGTATGGCTCGACTAAGATTTTGGCACTGCTAAAAAAAATGTCGCTCTTAGATCTTAAGGCTTCCGAGAGAATTCGATATGTCAAAAACCCGGGCACTGGGTCTGGTTGCGAAAAAGATTATAGTGACTCCATTAAGAGTTTAGACATGAATACCAAAGATTGGACAGCGGGCTCATTTTTATCGGTTGGCATCCTCTCGCCTGCCGCAGTCACCAGCACTGTAACTAATAATAAACTGATTGAGGACCGGACTAAGGTTCTGTCAGTGATTGAGCAAGCTAAACTAGGCAAAGGAATCGATTTGATTCGATTTGGTCATAAGCTTGAATTTAATCACGATAGGGACGCCAAAGTGGGTTTAGAAAAACTTTCGGATGTCATTGTAGACATGAATTCGGCTCGAGTCATTTGTCCCCAAGGTCGAGAACTACTGAGTTATGAAGAGTTCTATTCACTCATCCGACCCGAGATATTTCCGTGAAATCAGCTTGGGGTGCCCTCGCTCTTTTTGCGTTTAGCCCAGTCGCGATCGCTTCGCCGCAATTTATAGATCCAAAAACCGAAGCGGCGCTTGCGATGCACTGGCAAGTAGGCTTCGACGAAATGATCACTGAGGGTCGCAGAAATCTGGAGACCCTGGTGGCAGATCCTGATCAAGTCATCGGTATTGAGTTTCTTTTGGCCGAACCTTTAAAAGGCAGCGTGATGAGCGGATATGGCCACTCCATGCTTCGATTCGTTGGCAAAAATGGCCAATGGGCCACGGATTTTGTTTTGAGTTTCTCCGCTTTGGTTGATGAACCGAAGATGAGTGCCTTGAAGGGTTTATTTGGCGGATATAAGGCTTTTCCGCGGGTCTCATTATTTGGCGAATTTTGGAAAGAATACGCCAGTGGAGAAGGCCGGGGCATCGAGCGATATATTATCCCGTCTAACACGAAATTAAGAAAACAGCTCTTGGATGCTTTGGCGCTTTGGTATCGCAATCCGGATC
>CAYJBA010000120.1:0-7638 GCA_964367865.1 uncultured Bacteriovoracaceae bacterium
TCAACTACGGGTGATACCCCGTGAAATGCTCCGGGATTTTCTTCTGCGGGAACATAACCCCGCCCTTTTTGGGTTAAAACATGCAAGACAACAGGTTTTTTAAATCTACTATTTTTAATATCTTCAACCGTCCGAACTAACTCCACTAAATCATGTCCATCCACTGGACCAACATAATCAAAACCAAACAAATTAAAATAATCTTTTACGTTACTGCCCGATAGAATGGCCGGCAACGCGCCACGATTGAGGGAGATGGACATTTGATTGTCATTCAGTACCAATAAAAAAGGTCCGAGCTCCGTAACCGGAACGTTGTTAAGTGCCTCGAACGCGATTCCTGCGGTCAATCCCCCGTCACCCACTACCGCTACGGTCCATTCGTGCTTTTTATTTTGATCCCTCGCCTTGGCCCAGCTCATTGCTAGAGCGGCGGAGATCGCAGTACTACTATGACCAGCTCCAAATAAATCGTGCCTGCTTTCTTCCCTACTTAAAAATCCAGATAGACCCTTTTTTTTTTCGCAGCGTATGAAACTGCTCCCATCGTCCAGTCAGTAGCTTGTGTGCGTAAGCCTGATGTCCCACATCCCAAACCAGGGCGTCGCCCGGGGACTTAAACACTTTATGAAGGGCGATCGCAATCTCTACTGCACCAAGGCTCGCGCCGAGATGTCCGCCGTTTTTCAAACATACGGATAAAATAGTTTGCCGGATATCTTTAGAAAGACGGATGAGTTCGTCTAGAGATAGCCCCTTGATCTCAGAAGGGTCTTTCAGATTTGAAAATGACATAAATCAACTGCGCGGGCTGGGCGAAAAGGGTTGAAGCTCCGAGCTCGATGCGTCAGCGCCAGCCTTCATCAGAATTTCAACTTTCTGTTCAGCTGCTGCTATTTGTGTCTGACAGATGCGACTTAATCGCACGCCCTCTTCAAAATGCTTCAGCGCATCTTCAAGGCTTAGATTGCCGCTCTCCAATTTTTTGACGGTCGATTGTAGTTTTTCGACGGCTACTTCGAAACTTATTTTATCGTTAACTACGCCTGACTCTTGAACTTCTGCCATAAGGCGCTGCTTTTACCACTGTTCCAAAATAAAGGCCAATGCATCATTTGCCGATGGTTAATCATGCGACTAGGTCGAATTTGCCGATGGGGGGGCTCGATTGTTTTGTTAAGTTTTCTTTTGATTTCTTCTGGCAATCTCCCTGCCGCGTCTAAATTGGATGGCTCGTGCCTAGACCCACTTCCACTTGTCAAAGAGAGTTGGCCGAAACTAGTTCTTGGGGCCGGATCGGTGTTCTTGGGCGAATGGCGATTGCCCATATCTTCTGCTCAGCCCGAGGTCATGACCCACGCATACGTAAGGCTCTACCTGCAACAAAAGCCGGGGGGGTCTACTTGGCGCCTCCGCGCTGAGTTTGAATTTGATGACCCTCAACAATTTGGAATCCCATTCACATTTCAAAGACTTGAGTTTTCATGGTTGGGCATGGATGGGCCAAAGCAGGCTTTTATTGACTGGTCTGAAGACTGCTCGGGATCAGGGCGTTCAATTTTTCCAGGTCAAAAAATGTCTGCGGTAACGGAACTAGCAGAAACAGGTCAATTTTTTATTTTTGAAAATGCCTCATTTAATCTTTGGGGCAGCCGAAACTAATCTCTCACCTAAAATCAATACTCGCCCACGATGTTTACAACCTTGGGCTGAATAAATGTCATTTCCGCCCAAACGAGATGGCGTGATTTATCATAAATTTGAACGATGCCCGGACCCTCAGAAATCTGCACTCCGATAAATCGAGTAATGGCGTCCTTAAGCGGTGCCTGTACTTGCAATTGCCCCTCTGACGAAAGCGTGTAAATCTCTGGCGTAAGATTAGAGTCAGCGGCAAGTGGCAGGTAGCTAGGATAAAGCCCCTCTTTGCCCTTTTCGGCAGCTATTTGCGGAAATGCTGCAACTAGAATTCCACTGGAGCCGCTCACGCCCCCCGAAAGCTGATCTAACCATTCGCGTAAAGATTCGTTTGAAAATCTAAACAACCTAAGCTGATGAAACCGGCCAGGTGTGAACCGATAGCGATGGACGAATCCTGAGGTTCCATCCACCTCAAGAAAGAGCGGGTAACTTGCCGCAATGTAGACTTGGGGAATCGAAAATTTTCCTCGCGGGTCTGTCGCGACTATTGCCGCATTTTGACCTACTACACGGACTTGAATTCCACCGACATTAGTTTTTCTGCTTACAGAGGCGTCGTAAACAGCTCCGGAGATATTTTCTTTTCTAATGTCTGAGAGATCGATATATGTCGCCGAGCCTCCCACCACTGCGGTCAATACTCCTGCGCTCTTATTTTCGTTGCGAGCCACCACTTCGTGCGAGCCGGGAGAGACATTAAATACGAGAAAAATACGTTCGATTTGGGTCTCTTGGGGCGAAACACTCTGGCCGGCCTCTGTGAAATACAATGTTGTTTCTTTCCGGCCTGTGACCTCAGTGGTCCATCCGCGTCCGATTTTTCCAAAAATGATTCCAGTATCTGCCTGCAGAGTAAACCCCGCTTGCTTCGCTAAAATCGCAGCAGTGTTAGAATGGATGAGCGGAATTGCTCGGCTGGGGGAGTTTCCGGCAAAGCCCCAGTACACGGTTGACCAATGATTTGAAGATTGAGCCAATTGCCAGCCCAGAACGCCTTCACCTAAAACCTCTTCGCGACTCATCATGCTTGAAGTCGCATCCGCAATAATGTCGTTCCACTTAAAAAATTCCACGAATCCATTGGTTGCTTCTGGCGTTTTGCTCTCTCCGGCTTCGTCTGATTCGGAGACCTTATCGGCTTCTGTATCTAAAATACTCCTGGCATTGCGGCCGTCATTTTTATCATCGGGAATAGCGACGCGAGATCCAGATGGAGGGGGGTTGGTTTTGGGACTATCATTTGCCCCACCCTGATCAAAGAAATGAAAGTTTATATTTGGATAGTCAACCGCGACTTGTGAGTATCCATTTGCAAGCGCAACGTTTGGGCCCGACACAAAACCTGAAAACTCCCTGGTTTCTGAAGTGGGCGGTTCCTTTGGATATTCAACCGCTGCCTGAGTAATCACAGGCTCAGGTGCCGCAGCATGAGTATTTATCTCATCACTTATGGGTGGATCCGCTTGAATATTCTTGATTTGAATATTCACCGCTGGGGGTTCATTTTTTGTCTCTTGTTTTTGAAAAACGGCCAGGAGGGTTTTAACTTTTTCGTCCAAACCGGCGCCGGGACTAAATACTACATGGGCCTGAGCTTCGGTTGACACCATTACGGGTGCCAGTGCTTCAGCGACAGTTGAGGATTTCTCCGTAGGTACTGGCTTTTCCTTAATTACCACCTGTTCTAGCTTTGGCCTTTTTGTGATGGCAGGACTTCTTCTCGGAACCGGCCTGCGATGCCTTACCTCGCTCATTTTTGCAATAAATACGGGCGGCTCGGGCTGGATATTCACTATTCGATAGAGTTGAAGTGGTTCGGGCTCTAGGCGCGTGACTTGAGTATTCACCCTGTTTTGTTCGTTGAGTGCAGATTTAAAACCGCTCAGCATTTTTTCATGAATTGCGCGCATCCGCGCTAATTCGGCTGCCGAGGCCTTTTCTTCTGGGGTCTGAGCTGGCGTCTCTGGCACAAGCACCGCCGCCGCCCTACTCACTGTAATTACATCTTTTGAACTCGGCGCTTCAGGTGTCGCTCGAGCAACGTGTGCTGCCTTCTTTTTCAATCCAGCAAAACGCCTCGCAGGCACACTCAATTTTGGTAGCTGAATCAAAGCAGTTATCTCTAAATTTTTGTGTTTTGGAATTTCAATGTCGCCAAATGAAAAACCCTCGGCAAAACCGATTCGAAAATCAGAAATCCAACTCCAGGAGCTGGGCCTAATGAGAACGTCGCCATTTTTTCCAGATGAATAGTCGGATTGGAATGCGCTGAAAATGAGCGACAGGCCAGCCAAAATAGACAGTGAACCGCCGATAAGAGCTGTTTTTGAAACCGCAAAGTTTCCGCCATCCCTGGAGATCACTGAGCTTCCTTTATTCAGATAAAAAATTAGACACGCACCCATTCCTGGCGCAGGCCTTTATTCATTTATATTAGTGTAACTTAAATTAGGCTGCCCGCAAGAGGGGGGGCCGCAATAACTCCACCATGAGTAGTCAGGTTTCGCCGACGTCTTTGCCGGAAAATTGCTGACGAATAAGAGCTCTTTGAAGCTTCAGTTGGTACTTTTTAAATTGATGCTCATCCAGATCGGCACCGCGCAACATTTCTTCGGCAGCTTTCTGGGCCTTTTTTGCCCGATTGAGATCAATTTCGCCTTGAAGCTCAAGAGTTTCAGCCATTACCGTCAGCTCATCGTTACTGACTTCAAAAAATCCGTTTGAAATAACGCCGCCAGAAGCCCCCGATCCACCTTTATAGGCGAACATACCAGCATCAAGCGTTCCAATCATTGAAACGTGGCCCGGAAGAATTTGAATCTGGCCCTCGCTACTTGTCAGAGTAACTTCATCAACCATTTCTCCTTCGAGGAGTTTTCTTTCGGGCGAAAGAATGTTGAGTTTAAGGACCATTTTAAAATTCTCCGCACTGATCTTTCAGCATTTACTTAAGTGTATTTGCTTTTTCGATCGCATCTTCGATCGTTCCCACAAGATAGAATGCTTGCTCAGGAAGCTCGTCGTGCTTTCCTTCATAAATTTCACGGAAACCGCGAATCGTGTCTTCAATTTTTACAAACTTACCTTTAATTCCGGTAAATTGTTCCGCAACGAAAAACGGTTGTGACAAAAACCGCTGAATTTTGCGGGCACGCGAAACCGTGAGCTTATCCTCCTCGGAGAGCTCATCCATTCCAAGAATTGCAATGATGTCCTGAAGATCCTTGTAACGCTGAAGTACGCTTTGCACCGTTCGCGCTACCTTATAATGATCCTCACCGACAACGCGAGGATCCAATACGCGAGAGGTTGAAGCGAGAGGATCCACTGCTGGGTAAATTCCAAGCTCAGCAATTTGACGACTCAAGTTGGTAGTCGCATCCAAGTGTGCAAATGTGGTTGCAGGTGCAGGGTCAGTATAGTCATCCGCCGGAACATAAATCGCCTGAATTGACGTGATAGATCCTTTATTCGTGGATGTGATCCGCTCCTGGAGCTCTCCCATTTCAGTTGCCAAAGTCGGCTGATAACCTACGGCTGAGGGAATGCGTCCCAAAAGGGCCGAAACCTCTGATCCTGCCTGCGTAAATCGAAAAATATTATCCACGAACAATAGAACGTCCTGATTTTCCTCATCGCGAAAGTACTCAGCGACGGTCAAAGCCGAAAGCGCTACTCGCGCGCGGGCTCCCGGTGGCTCATTCATTTGACCATATACGAGCGCCGTTTTGTTGATAACCCCAGACTCCTTCATTTCTACCCAAAGGTCATTTCCTTCGCGGGTACGCTCGCCCACACCTGCGAATACAGAAAAGCCCCCGTGCTGAGTGGCAATGTTGTTAATAAGTTCCATAATAAGAACTGTTTTCCCTACGCCAGCGCCTCCGAAAAGACCGATTTTTCCACCGCGTGCATACGGCGCTAGAAGATCGACGACCTTGATTCCTGTAAAAAATGGCTGCGTGGTCACCGACTGATCCTTAAAAAGCGGTGCCGGCCTATGAATAGGATACGATTTTTTCGCGTGAATTGGACCCGCTTCGTCTACTGGCTCCCCAATTACGTTTAAAATTCGGCCCAAGGTTTCACGACCCACCGGAACCATAATTTGATTTCCGGTGTCCATCGCCGGCTGTCCTCGAGTCAATCCGTCCGTACTATCCATCGCAATACAACGAACCGTGTTTTCGCCCAAATGTTGGGCCACCTCAAGAACTAGCCCCCATTCGTTTGTCCCTGCGCTTGCATTGGTCACACGAACCGCGTGATAAATTGCCGGAAGGCGCCCGGTTTCAAATTCGACATCGACAATGGGCCCGATGACTTGTTTAATTCGTCCCGTGTTCTGTGGATTTGCTGTTGCTGACATACCCGTCTCCTTAAATATCCGTTAGGCCTGTTTTTGTGACTCGCTACCAGCGATGATTTCGAGCAGTTCTTTCGTAATCCCTGCCTGGCGTTGTTTATTATATTGAAGCGTTAGCTTTCGAATCATTTCTCCGGCGTTCTTCGTGGCGTTTTCCATGGCTGACATACGCGCGCCATGTTCACTTGCTTGTGATTCGAGCATTATCCGGTAAGTTTGAATAGAAAAGTGTTTGGCCAAAAGAGTCTCTAACATCTGAGTAACCGAGGGCTTTACGACATAGTCTTTGACCATTTTATCAATCTCAGTTCGGCCCGTTAACGCGTCCGCGGCTTCAAGAGGCAGATAGTTTTCTGTTACTATTTCTTGAGATGCCGCGTTTTTAAATTCGTTATAAATAAATTTAATCTCGTCATACTGGCCCGAAAGATATTTCTCAATTAAGTCATCCGTTACTTTTCGAGACTTAATAAAAACAACTTTACCGCCGGCCTCTTTATAATAAGGACCTATCTTTACATTACGGTTTTTAAAAATATCGTAGGCCTTGCGTCCTATAAATCCGAGCTCCACAGACTCGTAAGCTGCCGAATGACTCATCATCCACTTCTGCGCTGCTTTAATCACTGCCGCATTAAAGGGTCCGCACAGGCCTCGATCAGATGTCACCAAAACCAATAGTGCTTTGGGCTTAAATCCATCGGTTAAATCGCGCCTCAAAAGGGGCGACTGCACCGGCGAATCAGATTGCGCAGCCACTTTTTGAATTAAGCTTCCAATCCGACGGGCGTACGGCCGTTGGGCCAAAACAGCTTCTTGAGCTCGACGCAATTTCGCGGCCGAAACCATTTTCATGGCCTTCGTCGTTTGCTGCGTGTTCTTGGTGGTGGAGATCCGCTTACGCAGATCTTTTGTGCTCGCCATTAAACTCCAAATATTCCTTCAAACTCTTTGAGGACTGCTTCGAGTTTGGGTTTAACTGTTTCGTCAATTTTTCCTTTTTCAATAATGTCTTTAAACAAAGCGCCGTGCTTTTTTTCGATGTGTTCGAAAAGTTGCCTTTCATAATCTTTTAGCTTAGCCACAGGAACTTTATCGCAAAAACCATTGACCCCTGCATAAACGATCACTACTTGCTTTTCGATTGGCATTGGTACGTATTGATCTTGTTTTAATAATTCGGTAAGGCGCTGACCGCGCGCGAGCTGCCTTTGGGTTGCGGTATCTAAGTCACTACCAAATTGAGCGAAGGCCGCTTTTTCGCGGTATTGCGCCAAATCCAAGCGCAGTGTACCCGAAACTTGTCTCATCGCTCGAATTTGTGCCGCTCCACCTACACGAGAAACCGAAAGACCTACGTTTACAGCGGGGCGAACTCCTGAGAAAAATAAATCGGATTCCAAATAAATTTGCCCGTCTGTGATCGAAATCACGTTCGTCGGTATATAGGCTGAAACATCTCCCGCCTGAGTTTCAATAATCGGAAGCGCTGTGAGTGAGCCCCCGCCTAATTTATCCGAAAGCTTTGCTGCGCGTTCAAGTAAGCGCGAATGGAGGTAAAAAACGTCTCC
>CAYJBA010000121.1:0-7631 GCA_964367865.1 uncultured Bacteriovoracaceae bacterium
AATCGCAGCTTTAGCAGCCGCTTGTTCTGCGTCTTTTTTCGAGGACCCGGAGGCCACGGCAAGAACTTTGCCTTTCATTCGTACTTCGACTTCAAAGGTCTTAGCATGATCAGGGCCATGCGTGTGTCTAAGATGGTAACTCGGGGTAATTTTCCATCGTGCCTGAACCATCTCCTGTAGTTGGGTTTTATGGTCATAGAAGGTGACCCATTCTCGCTCTTCTTCGAAAAGGGGCGCAAAAAGATGCCTTACAACGGGATAAACGGCATGAAACCCGCCATCAAGGTAAATTGCCGCTATGAGCGCTTCGAATGTGCTGGAGAGGATCGAGGGTTTTTCATTGCCTTTGGTGCGCGTTTCGCCTTTTCCGAGTCGAACACAGTCTTGAAGGCTGATGCTCAGGGCAATTTGAGCTAGTGTGCGCTCATTTACGACCGCCGCTCGCATTTTCGAAAGTTGTCCTTCTTGCGCGCTCGGAAACGTTTCGAGCAAAATATCTGAAACTACGACGTCCAAAACCGCGTCGCCCAAAAACTCAAGACGTTCGTTGTCCCTGCGTCCAACTGTTTGCTGTTGAAGAAACTCATGTCCAAATGATGTGTGCGTCAGAGCCTGTAACAAAACGGCGCGATCACCAAATGTGTAGCCTAAGCGCTCTTGTAGACGAACCAAGTTCATGACAACCAACCTACTTCGAAGAGAGTCTTACAATATTAGTCGGATACTGTCAAATACTTAGGCGGAGAATTTTTATCCTGGTTTATCGCGAAAACATCTGTAAAAACAAAATGTTAGTGGCGTCTCCTTAAACCAAAACGGGGGCTTAGACGGCCTCAATTCCGGCTACGTCACCGGCGGCACGATCTACCCAGATTTCAAGAATATTGGCACTTACAATTTCGTTCCAGCGCTTACCGCCAGCTCTCATCCAAACGCGAAGATAATCTGGGGTATAACCAGAAACCCATCCTTCAGAGCCATCCGGACCGCGCGAAGGCCTTTCAAGTAAAATTCCATTGAATTGCGTACCTAACTTTTTTTGATCCAGGATTCTACGTCGGTAGTGAGCCGCAAATCTATCTAGGCTTAAACGATTTAAATATTTCGTTCTTCTCACCCGCTCTTCGCGCGGGACAATGCCTGGGAGCCGAGTAGCCGGAGTCCCTGATCGCTCGCTATATGGAAACACATGGAGTCGAGTCCATGGCAATTCTTCGAGCACCGCAACGGTTCTATCGAAATCTTCTCGTGATTCGCCCGGAAAACCAGTGATAAGATCCATCCCAACATAGGTGGTCCCCCCTCGCACTTGAACTAACTTCTGGAGGCACTCTCTCACTTCGCCTTCACCATAATTACGTTTCATGAGTTTTAGAATTTTTGAAAGGGGACTTTGCAATGAAACATGAAAGTGAGGGCAAAATCTGGGTTCACTCTCCATGAGATCCAGGATCCCAGTTGTAATTTCGGTAGGATCTAAGGAACTCACTCGTACTCTTTCGATCGATGTCTCTCCGAAAATCCTGATGAGAAGGCTTTCAAGATTTACATTCCCTATTAAATCGTTTCCGTAGTCTCCGATATTTGTTCCAGTAATAACTATTTCGCGAAGACCAATTTTCGTCAGTTTTCTGACCTGTCCTAAAATCATATCGGGAGCAAGACTGCGGCTAGGGCCCCGACCATAAGGAATAATGCAATAAGTGCAAAAGGCGTTGCAACCTTCTTGAATCTTTAGGAATGCTCGTGTTTTAAACCCGTCTTCGATTAAGTTTTCGCTCTGAACGGAGAAGGCCTGTCCAGCACCCGGCCATTCTCGGTCCATTGGGTGGCGCGATAAAATTTCTCCATAGGACGAAACTTTTCCCAGAAAGAGGGCTGGGGCAATCTGCGTTTTTTTGTTTGAATTTTGGATCTTAGAAAACGCTTCGGATACTAAATACCCGAAGCGATGCTTGTCTTGATTGCCTAAAACGTAATCTACTCCAGGGGACCCAGCAACTAGCTCGGGTGCTACTTCGGCTCCACAGCCGGTCATCAGTACTCGGCTATCTGGGTTCATTTTCTTAAATTTTGCAGCGAATTTACGACTCTGACGGTCAGCCTCGTCTGTAACCGTGCAACTATTAACGATACAAAGGTCTGCAGTTTGGGGCGTGGGAGCTGGCAACCAACCGTTCTTTCTTAGATCCAGCTCTATCGCTTGACTATCAGAAACGTTCGCTTTGCAACCCAGTGTGCGAACAACATAGGTTTTAGAGTGAGTTTCAGTTCCCATAAAATGAACGTTCTACAATCTAGGCCTGACCAATTTTATCGATAAAGCCACCACCCAGAATTTCATCTCCGTCGTAAAACACAACAGCCTGACCGGGCGTTACCGCTCTTTGAGGCTCATCGAACTCAACATGCACCATGCTATTTTCGAACAAAGTAACCCGACAGGCTGCTTCGGGTGAGCGTGATCGAATTTTCGCTTTGCATTTAAGGCCATGAAACGAGTCTATGGGGCGAAGCCAATTGACCTTCGAGGCTACTAAGTCTTGGCTAAATAACTGAGCTTCAACCCCCACAACGAGTGCCGAAGTTTTAGTATCAAAACCGACAACATAATATAATTCGGGCTCAGGTATCGTAAGCTGTAATCCTTTTCGCTGTCCAATCGTGTATCGATGTAGACCATCGTGTTCACCAACAACAACACCTTCGACAGTTCTAATAACGCCTTTTGGGCGAAAATCTGCAGCGATTCTTTTTTCGATAAACCCTTTGTACCCCTCATCTCCAATAAAACATATTTCCTGGCTATCAGGCTTTTCAGCCACGGCTAGACCAAATTCATCCGCAAGCTTACGAACCATTACTTTCGACAACCCCCCAAGCGGCATCAAGGTTCTTTGAAGCGCCATCTGCGTGAGGCCAAATAAAAAATAACTCTGGTCCTTTTGCGGGTCATTTCCCTTATAAAGCCGCGAAATCTTTTTTACCTGGTCCATATTGACCTGCGAATAATGTCCCGTCGCAACGTATTGACATCCTAATTCATCCGCTTTTTTAAATAGATAATTAAATTTAATCTTTGTATTGCATTCGGCACAGGGGTTGGGAGTACGTTGCTGCAAATACTCATGGACAAAATAATCTACCACTTTGTCCTGAAATATTTCTTGGGCGTTGATGACGTAATACGGAATATCAAGTTTATCGCAAACTCTTCTCGCGTCATTCGAATCTACTATAGAACAGCATCTTCCACCAAAACGTTCTACGCTCGTCGCCCCACTATTCCAGAGCTGCATATGAACGCCGATCACGTCGTAACCTTGGCGCTGCAAAAGCGCAGCAGTGACGGAGCTATCGACTCCCCCGCTCATTGCAACCAAAACTCGTTTTCGTTCCTGATCAATCATAATATATAAACCAACACTAAATAAGAGCGCCTAGATAGGCATCGTGCGACTTGGGAGCGCCCCGTAGACGTTCTATAATGGTCGACAGCGTAATCGCGAACGAATCAATATCGTCTCGATCTATGTTTTCTCCTAACGAAACGCGAATCGAAGCCATGGCTTGTTTTCGAGAGCACTTCATTGCCAAAAGCACATGAGAAGGTTCGATGGCTCCACTCGAACATGCTGAACCGGCACTAACCGCATATCCACTCAGGTCCAAAGCATGCACTAGCCCTTCGCCCTCTACTTCATCAAAACTTAAATTCGTCGTGTTGCTCACTCTCGGAGCATTCACACCGTTGATTTTCACTCCGTGAATACGAGTGCAGATAACACTCTCAAGGTAATCGCGCAACGGTCGTACTTTCAAATCCCACTCCTCGACCCGAAGAGCAGAGGCCGCGGCACCCATGGCGACAATCCCCGAAAGATTCTCGGTCCCACCGCGGCGACCCTTTTCCTGTTTGCCTAATATTATTGGCTTAATTTGAGCTCCGCGGCCGACCCAAAGAACTCCTGTCCCTGCTAATGCTCCAATTTTGTGTCCGGAAAATGATACATAATCGGCACCGGTTTCATTTAAATCGAGCAATAATTTCCCCCAAGCTTGAGCGGCGTCGATATGTATTTTAATTCCGGAGGAATGAGCTGATTCGACAGCAGTTTTAATGTCCGAAATAACGCCAGTCTCGTTATTTACCCAAATCATGCTTATTAATGCTGTCTCCTTTCGAATCAGGACAGATATAGATTTTGAATCTGGACGCCCATTCGAATCGACTGGTAAATATGAGACACTTCCTCCGCGCATTTCAAGCCACTTTACCAGCTGTAATACAGAGTCATGCTCTACTGGTGTTGTAATCCAATGAGGTTGAGCGCCCGAGTCCAAAAGTGGTTCCAAGATCGAGCGAACCGCTAGTTGATTTGCTTCAGTTCCGGACGAAGTGAATATGAGTTGTTCAGGATCCGTCCTTTTACCAAAAGTGGCGGCAATTTGTTCACGTGCTTCAGCCATCCAACGCTTGGACTTTCGCCCAAAGAGGTGAACGCTCGAAGGATTCGCAATTAAATGGTCTTGGGAATTAAAAAGACACGAGAGCGCCGTTACGACTTCAAGCCGTAATGGCGCTCCCGCGTTTGAATCAAGAAATTTCGCGGCCTTTGCCGGCATTGGGGGACTGCTGTGCAGGTACACCGATTGCTTCGAGGTCAGGTTGACCAGCTGCTTTCGGAAGATCCTGAGTTCCGCGAGCTTTGCGGATCAAATCGCCAACGGACGTGGTCGTCAAATATTCCTGCATGATCATACCTAAATTTTCAAAATAGGTTTTGGTCAGCACGAATTCAACAGTGTCGCTTTTCACATCAGTACTGCCAATTAGGTCACGAGCAGGATTGATGTTTTCGCCTACACTGAGCAAAACGTCTTTAATAGAAATGTCATCCATGGAGCGAGCTAAAACATAGCCACCACCTGGACCACGAACACTTTTTACAACCGAACCCTTGCGGAGGCGGCGAAATAGTTGTTCTAAATAATGTAAGGAAATCTTCTGACGCTCCGAAATCTCCTGTAATCGCACAGGACGACCATTCGAATTGAACGTCAAATCAAGAATTGCCCGAACGGCGTACCGTCCTTTAGAGGTTAAACGCATTTTCTTCTCCCTTTTCCTCTCATAAACCCACTGAAGGGCGTATCATGCTAGAGTTTCCGCGTCAACTACTATTCCCTAGTTTTGTAGTCCCTTTTTATTCGCCTAAGGATATTAGCCATTGTGGACGAAAAGTAAAGAGGAACGCGGAGAAATTGGCAATAAATGAAAAAGAAAAAAGACACCTCGAATAAGTCGCAACTATCTGTTTTTACAACGGATAATACCACTACTGGGGTAAGTATTCCGAGTATTACTCAACTCCTCAATCGTAAATCAGTGCAAAAATTGTCCCCCTCAGAGCCGCCTCTTCCCCCTAAAAAATCTAAGAAAAAAATTAGATTTAATCAGAAAGCTTCTGCTACGCCTCCGCCCTTTTTTGCAGGAAATAATACTGGATCCATCTCGATTGTCCCAAACGTACCTACACCAGCTGAGAATCCTAAAAACGAACTATTGGATTCAATTCAGGAACCACTAACCCCTTCAAATCCAAAAATTCAATCCATTAAGAGAAGCACTCCTCGTGCGGCTAAACACCCTCTCCTCGAATGGGATATGAAAACACTCCGCCAAAATACGGACCCGATGGCTGAAACCTTGGCGCTGATATTTGAGCAAGGTGCCTCGAGTGCTCTATTCATGGTAATCGGTCCCGCAGGACCTTTTGGAGTTCCAATTTTTAGCTCTACCGCTACCGTAAATGGTAAATACCGTACAGGAATTTGGACTGGTCTCAAATGGGACCCCAGCATTGTTCCGGAGACTTGGAATCAATTTGTAAAAGAAGGTTATGCAGAGCTGTCTCCCCCCGGAACCTCTACCAATCGAAACAGCAATCGCAACGTAGTGAGATTGGCTTTTGGTATTGAGCAAGATGAATGGTTATTGCTCCTGCGAGCGGGGCCCGTGACTCAGTGCCGAGGGGTCCTGGCCATAGTATCTAAAAGAAGTCTGGCCGATTATATCCACAACGTTTTGAAATTAATTCAAAGTCTACCCGTTCAAAAAGCGGCCTAGTTTCTCTCAATGACCATATCGCGAAATCCCTCGCCTTGAATTTGTAAAGTCACCCTAAAACAACGACCTGATTCCGAAACCTGACTTTCAAAAACTGGGCTGCTCGAAAGCCACTCACAAATCACAATTGCATCTCGTTCCCAAAAGTACCCAGGAATTCCTGCTTCCGCGATTTCGTATTCGGAGCGCAGGCGATAAAAATCAATATGAATGACCGCGCCTTCTGGACTTTGGTATTCGTGAACGAGCGAAAAAGTAGGACTTCCTTCGGCGGGCTGTAAAACACCTAGCGCCTCCATTAGAAATCGAGCAAACGTAGATTTTCCTGCCCCTAACGGGCCTTCAAGGATGATGCGGTCGCCGAGCCTTAACTCACGTGCGAGAACTCGAGCAATTGCCCGAGTCTTGCTCTCATCGCAGCCAAGCTCTTGTTTCCAAGGGGAGTACTGGCGCTTCTGTCCCTTTGATGTCTTTAAAGGCATTACTTATATTTTCAATAATGTCGTTTGCTGTCATTCCGCGATGTCCAAAAGACCTCGCGGCAAAATCTCCCGAAACGCTATGAAGGTAAATGCCTAACAGTGTACCTTGAAATGGATCCATTTTTTGACCAATGAGACCCCCGATCATTCCGGCTAATACGTCTCCACTTCCTGCCGTTGCCATGCCATCGTTTGGATAGTGATTTAAAAACAGTTTATCTTCAGTTGAACCAATCAAAGTAGCCGCACCCTTCAGGACAACCGTTGCATGAGTCAGTTGTACGGCTTCTTTTACAGCTTTCGCAGGATCCCGTTGAATTTCATCCTTTGAAACACCTAAAAATCTAGCCATCTCTCCCGGATGAGGGGTCAGAACAGTGGGCGCCCGGCGCTTGAGTAATATTTCATGCATGCGATTCTCGGCTATTGTATTGAGCGCATCCGCATCGAGCACAACGGGGCCATCGTAAAGACTCAAAATCTCTTCTAGGAGTTGTTTGCTTTGAGGCCGCATACCAAATCCCGGTCCAACGACTATACTAGAATAGTTCGATAGATTTTTTTTATATAGTTCATACTCCGGACCAGAAAATTTAAGCGGAACGACCATCGTCTCATTCGGGAGTTTAACGGTTACGTGATTAAAACAATCCTCCCACGTTGCAACAGTGACTAAGCCTGTTCCCATTTTGTGACATGCACGGGCAGCCATACAAATTGCGCCAATGCGCCCTGGGCTTCCACCTACCAGCAGGGCATGCCCAAACGAGTTTTTATGCCCGTAACGATCACGTTCTTTTAAAAGCCGCGACATCGGCCCCTTCATCAACAAAAATTTATCGCCTTCTTTTCTAAACTTTGGAGGAAGCGAAATATCCACATTGACCAGCTCACCTCTTTTTCCCGCCCCGGGTGGTAAAAAGTGCCCCAGTTTTGGAAACCCAAAAGACACTGTGAGATTGGCCATGACCGAAGTTCCGAACACTGCTCCCGTATCGCCACTTACCCCTGTCGGAATA
>CAYJBA010000122.1:0-7548 GCA_964367865.1 uncultured Bacteriovoracaceae bacterium
AAAAAACAAATTAGGCGCGCTTAATTTTCCAAACTAACTGAGCAGCCGCCCCGACCTTGGGTTACCGCGAGTGGGATTCGACTTTTTCTTTGCCGGCTTTCCCGGCTTCTTTTTACCAGCCCTGAGTACGCGCGGAGTCTGAACTCGCGTTTTAGCAGCTCCTTTTTCTTCGAGCAGGAGCTTAAAAACCTCATCCACTTGACTTACGAAATGAAGGGTCATGCCCTTAAGCGCATAGGCAGGGATTTCGGTCAGGTCTTTCTGGTTTAATTTCGGCAATACGATTGTTGTAATCCCCGCACGCTTGGCCGCTAATATCTTTTCTTTAATTCCGCCGACCGGAAGAACCTTTCCAATTAAAGAAATTTCGCCGGTCATTGCAATCCGATGTTTAGATTTTCGACCGGACAAGAGCGAATAAAGCGCAGTCGCCATCGTGATCCCGGCTGAGGGCCCGTCTTTCGGGATAGCGCCTGCTGGGATATGTAAGTGAAAATCAGTCTTTTTAAAGTAGTCACGATCCAGTTTAAGCTCTTGTCCGGCCTTCTTTTTTACATAACTCCAGGCAATTGCGGCACTCTCAGTCATGACCTCGCCCATCTGACCGGTCAATTTGAGATTTCCACTGCCCGGAATATCCGTCGCTTCGATAAAAAGAATATCGCCTCCCATTGCGGTCCAGGCAAGGCCAACAACTATTCCGGGAGAGGTGATCCGTTCGGCAACTTCGTTGTAATAGCGTTTCGGCCCAAGCCATGAGGCTAGTTCATCGGCACGAATTACGATCGCCGGTTCTTTTTTTAAATCCTTATCTTGAGGTTTCTCAAGAGATCGCCCGCGCACGATTTGAGCCGCGGCTTTGCGGGCGATTTTTCCGATTTGCTGCTGAAGACTTCTGAGTCCGGGCTCTCGAGCATAATCTATCATCATGCGATGAAGGGCTGCTTTTTCGATTTTGAGCTGACCGGGCTTTAGCCCATTCGCTTCGATCTCGCGCGGAATAACATAGCGCTGAGCGATGTCTTGTTTTTCTTCGAGCGTGTACCCTGGGAGTTCGATTACTTCCATGCGATCTAAAAGTGGTGCGGGAATAGTAGATGTCGTATTGGCAGTCGTAATAAAAAGCACATGGGATAAATCAAATGGAACATCCACGTAATGATCTAAAAACTGCACGTTTTGTTCGGGATCTAGGACTTCTAATAGCGCGCTCGCCGGATCGCCCTGATAACTTTGACCCAGTTTATCGATTTCATCGAGCATCAAGACGCAGTTTTTTGTACCAGCCCGCTTAAGTCCCTGCATGACTTTGCCGGGCATCGCACCGATATAGGTGCGTCGGTGACCTTTGATTTCAGCTTCGTCGCGCATTCCGCCTAAAGAAAAGCGGAAAAAAGACCTGCCCATGGTCTTGGCGATTGATTTTCCAACTGAGGTTTTACCAACGCCTGGAGGACCGACGAGACAAATGATCGAGCCCTTTTTATCGTTCTTGAGTTTTTTAACAGCAAGAAACTCAAGAATCCGCTCTTTGACTTTTTCTAATCCGTAATGCTCGAGATCTAAAATTTCCTGAGCGCGATCCCAATCGAGCTGATCAACAGATTCGTTGCTCCAGGGAAGGCTAACCAGGGTTTCTAAATAATTTCTAGAAATATTATGTTCGGGTGAGTTCTCACTAATGGTCTCAAATTTTTCGAGCTCCTCAAGTGCTACTTTTTTTACATCTTCGGGCATTCCGGCTGCTTCAATGCGCTCACGAAAAGTTCGCTTGCTTTTATCCTTGCCATCCTCTTCTAACCCTAATTCCCGCTTAATGGTCTTAAGCTGCTCTTTGAGAAAAAACTCGCGCTGAAGTTTGGACAGTTTCGTATTCACGTCTTCATTAATTTTTTTCTGAACGTCAGCCACGTCCTGCTCGCGTCTGAGGTGAACGAGCAATTTTTCGAAACGGGTTTTAACCGAAACGGTCTCTATAAATTCCTGCATATCTGCACGCGGAAGGGTGAGCGCAAAAGCGACCAGGTCTGCGACTGTTCCTGGGCCGGGAGCATTGATCATCGCCATTCGCATTTCTTCTGTGAAAAACGGATTAACCTCCGAAAGTTTTTTAACGTGACTGATCACTGCGCGAGTGAGCGCATCCATCTCGGTAGATTTTTCAGCCTGATCATCAAGATACTCAGTCTCAACAACGATATACGGTTGATCGGAGAGAACTCGCCTGCACCTAAAACGCTTCATGCTGTGAACTAAAAGATTAATCGAACCATCCGGCATTTTAAGCCGCTTGATAATTTTTACGGCCACACCCACGGTATAAAGCTGCTCAGGTTTTGTGTCCTCGCGTACCTCTCCACTGCGAGTGAGCAGCAGCCCGATAATACGCTGACGATTGATCGCCTCTTCGACCATTGCAATTTGTCTGGGATGAGTGACTAGGATCGGCGCTAAAAGCGTAGGAAACACGATCGGAGTGTTTACGGGAAGTATAAAAAGATTAGGTGGAAGAATTTGATCTGAGAGAACAAGGCTGCCAACCACCTTGGGAGAGGTTTCGACTCTTTCTGGGTTCTGATCCTTTAAATCACGTTCGTCTTGCGGTTTATTTTCCGAAGAGTTCTCAGCCATACCACTAAATTGGTCACGAACTGAAATTTGGCAAGAAAATCAGTAGATTTTAGTTTCAGTCTAAGATTTGGATAATATTAACTTAATTATCAGCGGTTCGAAATCTTGAGACATTGATTCTTTGCGTCACTCTAAAAACCCTTGATTACGGTGCTGCGGATAGCATCGAATTTTGGATTTTCTCCAAAATCTCGCCCGCACGCGAAGTATCGAGCTCCGAAACAGACGAAAACCCATCAGATGAGCCGTCTTCTTTGAGCCTTTCGATTTCTTCGTCCATATGTACTGAAACGTTCGTTCCACCCATGACTTTTTTGGCGATAACTTCAAATCGAACACGAGTCTGCAGATAAACTTTTTTAGGAAGCGAATTTACTTTGTACTCTTGATATTTGTCACGCGAACGAGCCACAACCCAATCCGTTTTCAGGGATCTTTCTTTGAGGTTTTTCATCTCAAGAGATTCGACCGTTTCTGGGTCCCGTCCGGATACTCTATGGTTTTTAAATGCGGTTTCGATCCCTTTCCAAACTTCCGGAAACTCATTTTCGAAAGTCCTTTGCGTGGGCATACCAGCATAGGCCTGCTTTTTGACTGGAGCACCAGCGCATCCTACGATAGTAAAAAATGCTGTCATAATTAAAAGACAAGCGAAATGGGGTTTTCGGGTAGCTATAATATTGTTTTTCATATCTTCTTCTTTTTTATATTTTTTTCTGGGTTGTCCGAACGTCCATAATAATCCGAGCTGGCTGGGTGAGTTCAAAAACTTCGATCGGATATCCAGGTTTGAGTTCCATCACAAAAGTCCAGCGGTCTTCCTCAACGCGCGGGAGAAGCTCAATAAATTCGACAACTGAGCTTTTCTTAAACCCTGCAATAATTTTTTTAGGATCAAACGCCAGTTTTGGTCTGCCAAATAAAGTGACGACGACTCTCTTTTCATCGGGAGTCACCGCGACTTGATAAAAAGGAGGACGAGTGATGGGGGTGGCCTCCCCTTTTCGATTTCCCTCAAGATCGATCACGATGCGCTCAAATCCAGAATTGGGTGCACGGCGAATGTCTTTGACAACGACCTCGTCCATCGCCTGATCTCCACCTACGATCAATCCGTCTTGAATATAAAAATTATTTTTCTTGGCATCGGCCGTATGAACTTTTTCAGGCCTTAAATCTGCGATGCACCAGCCCGATGAACTCGTAAAACCAACCAGCATTACGATCAATAAAATAAAGGATTTCATATCCTTTAAGTTAACTGGCTTACGCTTCGTGCGCAAGATACGATCGAGTTCTTCGACGCTTTGCGATGTGTGGGATCACCCAAGCCAAGCCGAGGGGCAGAAACCATCCCACGACCTCCGAAATCGGAGTGTTTCCCTGACGATCTGACCTCACCTGCGACCGAACCGTGCCGCAAAATCCAAAGCCGCCTTGGATATCCGTACGCGGCGGCTCGCCCGGAGGGCTCGCATACGCGCTAAAATTCTCGGGCATTCGACAATGAGAGTTCATCGGAAGAATAGGCGCAGAGGGTGCCGCTCCCTCATTTATGGAACCCGTCAAGAGGACGAACGGGGTTGAGTCCATTCCAAGAGAGCCGGCTGGATAAAAATCTGAAACTAGGTAAGAGGAGGTTACTGCGACGTAGTAGTTTCCGGGTGAAACTTCTGCAATGAGAGAGGTGTCAAAATCCTTAAATCCCGATTCGCTCGAATAAACTGGGTTTGAAATCTGAGAACCTACTGCTCTGCCAGAGGCATCCAATAGCGAAAGCTGAGATCGGATGGGCGAATACATTCCATAAGAGAGTGCGTGGATTTCTAAATGCCCTGAGACTTCGCTTAGTTTGTAATACTGAGTCGTCCGTTCGAAGGACCAATCTACAGCACCGAAGCCAAGCCCTTTCGTATCGGGACCCATCATCTCGGGCGCACCTGCCAGTTGAGTAGATCCTCCCAATTGCGGCAATGTAGACCCACTTCCACCACATTGTGCAACTAGAGTTGGCGCTTGGCTCGTGGCTCCCGCAGCGACTTCGACGCCAGCTGGAAACCGCCCCGAAAAATCCATGAGAAATGTTCGTCCAAATGACTGACCCTTGGGACAGACATACGAAGTCGATCCGGCATAATAGGCGGAAAGCGTTTGGGATCCCGGAAAGTAAGGTTCGACTAGTATAAAATAAGTTCCGGCCTCAAGAGCTGAGAGCGTGTAATGACCTGAGCGATCAGTTAGCGCGGTGGCTAAAACTGTCCCTCGACGTCTTGAAATCGCTACGACCTGCGCGCCGAATACCGGAGCATAAGAGGGAGTCACAACGGACCCCGAAATAGTGGATTGTGTGGAAACCCCAGAGGATGGATAGAGGGCTCGAATCGCGGTAGTGTCGTCACACCCCAAATGAGCTTGCTCGGGCGATTCCATAAAAAGCATTGTGGCTTGGAGCGCTCCGCTATGCGAAAGACCGAACGAATGGCCAAGTTCGTGGGTCACGACGTTTTCGAGAAACACGGCAGCGCGCCCATTTATGTATGTAGCGCCGCCTGAGCCCGGACCTGAAGTATTTGTAGGGTTTGTCGTAAAAATAAAATCTTGGTCATTTAATACCGTATCCGCCTCTAGGATTTCGCCATTTTGAGTGTCATACCAAACTTGAGTCAGACCCAAGACGTTGGGCGAAACTCCGCTCGGGCCGTTCACACTTGAAGCAAAGTAAATACTCGAGAGTCCATTATAATCACTATTTGGAATGTAGGTATTTGGATCGGTTCCCTGCCAGTAATCAAATTTGACGGAGCCGGCTGAAGATTCGTTCCACCTCATTAAACTATGAACGATTCCATCAAAAACTTGTTTGTAACTCAGTCCATTTTGATTACTGGGATTTCCGGCGAGATTGATTTTTGGACGGGACCAACGCACAGGTAAGCCCGAGGGAGTCAGCGACGGAGTATAAGCCGCCGCTAGTGTAGAATAAAAAAATATCGCAGCGGTTAGAGTATGTCTCAACCTTGAGACCCCTTTCTCTCTCACGATCCTTGTGAGAGCTCACGCGTACATGTTTTTTTCGCGGCTTAACGGCGCTTTTTATTGCGCAAGAGGCGAAAAAACAACCAGGCTAAAAAAATCCCGGTCCCTATCAATGCTAATGTAAATGCGTTTAAAAGTCCCGACTGCGGCGGGTTCCTTTCTTCGACAATAGTAGGTTGCAACCCAGGTGCGGCGCCTGGTGGCGAACGATTGACGCCCCCCTGGTCTTTGGGCGGTGTGACTTTAAGGCCTGGAATTTTTGAGGAAACAACGCCGGACTCTGAAGGCTTTTTGCCGCCGCCTTGATCACGAACTAGCTGCCTGAGTGCCTCCATGGTCCATGTAGTTTGTACCTGGGTGTCGTCTTGGCCTGGGGCGTGGCCATCGTCGTGGACGATGCCCGATCCGCTTGGAGCGGTAAGGCCCGGACCAACCAATGTTTCCTGACCTTTTTCGTCTATATTTATATTGTACTTACCCATCATCATGCCTCGCACATCGTAGGAACTATCTAGATTTTTATCGCCTAAGAAAACGACAACATCCTCGCCGCGGGTAAATTTTGCGGTGCCGGCGACTTGCATTCCAATTCCGTCTTTTTCGCCTCCCAGTTCGCGCATCTGAATCGACTTCGATGAAATCGTGCCTTTAATAATTTCGTCGATGGTCAGTTCGTAATAAGTAAAGAGACGTTTGGTGCCGTCGGGCGAGCGGGCCCAATCGACGTAAGTCATGCCGATGTGACCGCGCGCGATCTGTGGCGCATCTTGAACGGTTTCTGAAAACGGGCGCTGGTAAAAGGAAGTTGCTAGGGCCTGGGAGCAGGCTAATAGGGCTGCCAGAACTAAGTTGAAAATCGCTTTATTAATCATCAGTTAAAAGTATAGCCCGGGTTCGGGAGATTTGCGACTTTGCTTGCGCTTAATCCGCCTCGATGTTAAATCCCTTCACCGTGTGGATCGCTAGCTCAGTTGGTAGAGCAGTTGACTCTTAATCAACGGGTCGGCGGTTCGAGCCCGCCGCGATCCACCAATTTTTAGTTCATGTGAAAAATTTCCGAGCTAAGCTGAGCTGGAACACCTTTAAAAACCGAATCTAATCCTACGAGCGTAAGCGACGACGCAAATGTTACACTCTTTTTATGAGGCTGTCCCTTCAACGAATCCTTAATTTTATGCCCCGAAAAAAACAGCCGCCACCACTCAACATTTCCGAAGCACTGGCCCGCGCCAACAGAGATCCTGCAAAGGCACCTGAGTTTTTTAGATCGCTTTTGAGTCAGACGCTTTTTTCATTTAAGTCTCTGAACGCTCAAGGAGAGTCAGCGCAGTTTTTAGATCAGTCCGGTGAGCCGTTCGTTGCTGTTTTTTCGGAGGTCGCGTTCGTTCCAAAGGATGTGCCCTCAGGATACGTAGTTGAGTCCTCGCCCGGCCACCGTTGTTTGACCGAAATGCGGGGGCACCGCGTGGTCTTAAATCCGGGTCAAGAAGCTTTTAAAGTATTTTCAAAAGAAAATGTGGATACGATTTTGGACCTCTTACTTACGGTAAAAGAGAAGACTCTAGCCACTTCAACCATCGATATCCCTCACGACACTCGTTCGGATTTCCAGAGTCAGAAAGCACTTTTATAAAAACTGAGTAATTTTGTCAATTTATATTCTTACGGCAATTCTAAATCAAATTTAACGCTCAGCTTAACCGAAAGGAGGGGGCCACCTTTAGGAATTTTCTCGATGCCACTACCATCATGATCAGCAGCCCCATCTCAACAAGCGCACTCGGGTTTGGTCCACCGCCACTGCCACCACTTCCAGACGAAATCGTTCCGCAGGCTAAAAATCCGCCGTGGTCTTTTTCCTCCGCAGCGGGCTCGGCTTTG
>CAYJBA010000123.1:0-7522 GCA_964367865.1 uncultured Bacteriovoracaceae bacterium
CTTTCCCTACACGACGCTCTTCCGATCTAGTCTTCACGCCTTTTTCCGGGCGATGACTGTTCGATGGATTCAACTATGCGGTCGTATACGGGGTCAGACCAATGCGAATAATTATTTGGATTTTCACCTCCCCGAAAAATATTTAAAAATAAAATTGGATCTTGAAACGGAGTCATCCAAGCAAATCGAAACAGGGGTGGAGCATCTGTTGCTAAGTTTTTGAGATAACTCTTCCAATCCATGCTCGAAAGTTTGAGATTAGCCCCTAGGCGGAGAAGGAGATCATTTTGAATTTTTTCTAGGATCAATGAAGTCCGTGCCCCACCATCAAACCCGGCTTCGATTAAGAACTTGCGATCTTTTGTTTCATTTTTTACCCAAGCCAAAGCCTCAGAAAAATAGGCGGGACAATTTTCAAAACGAATATGACCCTCGATTCCCTCGGGAACTAATCCGCAGGCAGGCGTCTCGCCGGTACCTAGCGCCAGTATGAGCTCATTTTTTTGAATCGCGCCTGCGACCGCTTTTCTCCATTTTACGTCATCAAAAGGTTTTTTTCTGACATTAAAGGCGACATAAGCTGTCGCCAAAAATGGGTCTACTTTAAGAACGCCCTTCTTTTTAAGTCTCTGATACTCAACAGAACCTACGCGGGTCAAAATATCAACTTCACCTCGCTCAAATAAATTCGTACCCGTAGATTCGTCATGAATGATAAGTAGCTCCACACTCTGAACATTTGGTTTTGCTCCCCAAAAATAGGGATTAGCTTCAAGTACGATCTTTTGGTCCAAGACTCGACTCAAGATATGGTAAGCGCCGGTCGAAGGGGCAGTATCTGGCCATTTTCCTCCGTTTGCGTCCAAGATATCTTTTCGAAGTGGCGCGAGGCTGACGAACGAAAAAGCTTGGATAAAATAGGGATGCGGTTTTTCTAATTCAACGACCAGCCGGTTCCGCTTGACTCGGACCCCCAATGAAGTTGGAGGGGACTTTCCAGCGTGAAAATCCTTTGCGCCTCGAATCGGAAATAAAAGCGAAGCCATTTTCGTGGCGGTATCCGGACTGAGCGCACGACGCACAGCGACCACAAAGTCTTCAGGTAAAACGGCGCGACCATCTGACCAACGAGCTTCTTTTCTTAAGACAAACTCGTAGGTTTTTTGATCGGGCGATAGCCTATAACTTTCGGCAAGAAAGTTCTGAAGCTTTCCACCCGCATCAAATCCAACCAGTCCGTCCATGACGTTAGCTAAAACACGAAGCGAAGCGCCGTCCTCGGCAAAAGAGGGGTCAAGTGATGCTGGTTCTGAAAGTAACTGGACCCGAAGTACTTTTTTACGGGCCGTTTTGAAATCCGAGTTGCAACCCAAGGTCGAAAATCCGATTAAAAAAATCAATCCAAACAGTCCCATTTTCGGGAGTCTCTCTAAAATAGCAAACAGACGGCATATTTTCATAAAGTAAGTTCTCTTCATACCCTAGCAAACGAAGTCATCTCCTGCTACTCTAAGGTGGTAAGCACCCAATTTGGAAACAGACTCCTATGGACTCGATCACTCATTTTCTTTCGGACTTGTTAGCGACAGAGGGCGGAAGCCTCAGTCTCTGGCAAATGGTCGGTGCGTTTTTTGTCGCCTATTTTGGAGGAGTACTCTCCAGTCTCACTCCCTGCGTGTATCCCATGATCCCCATCACTGTGAGCGTCGTAAGTGGAATGGGACAGCAGCGACGCAATTGGCACGAAGTCTATGTTCGCGGTAGCGCCTACGTTTTCGGAATGGGTGTTGTTTATTCATTTTTAGGAGTTGTTGCAGGATTGACCGGCAAGGTTTTCGGCTCTTTTACTAACACTTACGGTTGGTATCTTGGACTCGGCCTTATTATGACATTTGCGGCCCTGGTGATGATGGAAGTTATAACCTTTGACCCCGTTGCCATTTGGGACGCGTTTAAAAGACTCATTCGCCACCGCTCTACGCGCGGCGTTCACCACGCCAATCTCCATCAACAACACGAAATGACTCTTTGGGGTGCTTTTGGATTAGGTGTGTCGTCGGGATTTATTGCGGCACCTTGTACGACTCCAGTTCTCACTTCAATCTTGGCTTACATTGCGAAAACCCAGTCCGTTTTTCTAGGGATGACCCTCATGCTGGCATTTTCAGCAGGTCTCGGTACCCTACTGATGCTCGTGGCTGTGTTCGCGGGAGCGCTTCAAATCCTTCCGCGCTCGGGTGCATGGCTTAAAACGATCAAAATTTTAAGCGGACTTCTTTTACTGGGTTTTGCGGATTATCTTCTCTTACAGGCAGGGAGGATCGGCGCCTAGATGAAACGGCTTAAGTTACTGATCGTACTTTCTCTGATCGGAATGACTCTCGGTGCGCTGCTCACTCAACATTTCTACGAAATTAGAGAAGCGACAGGTGGGTTTAAGTCCTATTGTAATTTAAGTTCGCATGTCAATTGCGACGTTGTAGCGGCGAGCACATATGCCGAATTGGCATTTGGCCTTCCCGTTTCTAGCTTTGTAGTGGGCTGGTTTCTCGCATTGTTTGGCGTCCTTTGGATGGCCCGCGATCGCTTTTGGTATCGCGAGAGCCTTCGCGCAGCGTTTTTGCTGACAGGGGTCGGAAGTGTACTCTCAATTATATATTTCGGGATCATGGTCGCAGTCCTTCACACCTACTGCCTCTTGTGCATAGGTGTGGACTTAATCAGCCTCATCTCTTTCGGAATAATCATTTCATTGAAACCTGAACCTCTTTCTAAAGCCAAACTCGATCGAGCGAAGTGGAAATCTTTTGCGATTCTAACTGCTTTAGGAGTGGCTGCTTCGGTGTTTGGGCTTAAGGTTTTTGAAACTTCTAAAGTCTCAAATTCGGACATTGAGGAGATGGTATCGTCTGTTTTTATTTCAGCCCCAATTTCAATCAGTTCCGGTCCAGAGTTTCCGTCATTGGGTTCGCCTCAAGCACCTATTACAATCGTAGAGTTCAGTGATTTTCAGTGCCCTTATTGCCGAGCAAGCGCATTGATGCTCAACACACTTTTAAATCGTTTTCCCGGAAAAATTCGGGTGGTCTTTAGAAATTTTCCGCTCGATCAAGCGTGTAATCGGATGATGCAAAATCCTGGTCACACTTACTCTTGCGAGGCCGCTCGCGTTGCCCTTTGTGCTCATCAGCAAGGAAAGTTTCAGCCGGCCTATGAGGCCATTTTTGAAAAACAAAGCGCACTGGCGCCCGGAAAGGCGGCTGAATTTGCAATTGCCGCTGGAGTTGATGCAACTACGCTCCAATCCTGTGTCTCCACGCCGGAGGTTCAAGACAAGGTTACAAAAGACATCGAAGAAGGCATAAAGCTTCAGGTCAAAGGTACGCCTGCATTTTATATCAACGGCTATCGCTCTGAAGCCCTTCCACTCAAAGCTTGGGTCAAAGTCATTGAGCAGGTCCTTCGTTTTACAGACGCTTCGAAATGAACTCTGAAAATCTGCCTCCACTGATCGACGCCCACTGCCACCTCAATTACGATTATTCGCCCAAACAACTAGAACAGCTGGTTCAAGAAGCAAAAGATCAGGGGGTCGTAGCACTGGTTACGATCGGAACGGAGATGGCGACGATTGAGGAGGTGCAGAAAATTTCGGATCAGTTTCCAGAAATTTATCATACCCTGGGCGTTCACCCCCACGAAGCGATCACATGGCAAGACGGGGATTTCGAAAAATTGAAAAAAGCGGCGGTCCACCCAAAATGCCGCGCCATCGGAGAAATCGGACTCGATTATCATTATGATCACTCGCCGCCCGACGTTCAGAGAAAGCGACTTGAAGAGCAACTCCATCTCGCTATAGTTCTTAAAAAGCCCGTGGTTATTCATAGCCGCGACGCGGAGGAGGACTTACTCCTTTTACTGACCCACTATGCAAAACGAGTATCTACAGGCGTGATTCCCGGCATGATTCACTGCTTTAGCGGAACCCGCACCTTTGGACAAGCCTGCTTGGACCTTGGTTTTTATATTTCGTTTTCAGGAATTATTACTTTTAAAAACGCTGAATCACTCAGGGAGTGCGCGCGTGAGTTTCCACTGGATCGGATTTTAGTCGAAACAGATTCGCCTTATCTCGCCCCAATTCCACACCGTGGGAAAAAATGCGAACCCAGCATGGTTAGGCTCACGGCAAATAAGCTTGCCGAAGTGCGCGGGATAACGTTTGAAACTGTGGCTGAAGCCACCACCGCAAATGCAAAGCGCTTTTTTAAGATTTGATTTCCTCATACAGCTTTGAAAAAGGTAAAAAGAGCGTGCAAACAAGTCCTCAATGAGGGCAACTGAGTCATGAATAAATTCATAGTGCTTTTGCTTCCATATTTTATAAATTCTTGCAGCGGGTTAGCGGTTTGGTCTCATGTAATCTGAATTAGGAAGTTGCAAAAAAGAAGGTTACTACCCCTCTACCGACTCTTCATTCGTCCAATCCGGTTTAAAGAAAAATCTCTCATACTGCCGATTAAACGAAGACCAGCGACCCGGAGTAAGATCCTGCTCAACAAAAGTCCGTATCGAATTGACTTTCGAATCTAAGTCATCAATTGCGTGAACAATGAGAGCCTCTAAACACTTAGGCCTTTTTGGCGATCCAAATTCGAGCTTTCCATGATGAGCGAGAATCACGTGTTTAATGAGTAACTTTTTTTCTTCGGGAAACGCGCCAGGCAAACGCCCGGGCTTAGCTTCTAGCTCTCTAATTTTACGATCTACGAGCTCAACACCCATCACTAAGTGACCGATGAGTTTTCCTTCAGTGGTGTAATCGGTCACGCGATCATAGGAGAGCTCCCAGATTTTTCCGATGTCATGAAAAAATCCGCCCAAGAAAAGCAGATCTCGATCCACGATGCCCGGATAGTGCCCCGAGATAAAATCAAGAAGTCCGGTTATCGAAACCACGTGCTCCAAAAGCCCCGTAGGGTAGGCATGATGCATGGCCTTAGCTGCGGGAGCGCGCTTGACCCTATCCATGATTTCAGGATCCTCTTTAAGAACTGCTTCGGCGAGTGCTTTATAATAGGGGTCTTGCATCGAATCGACAAAACCGAGCAGTTTCGAATAAAGCGCTTCGGGATTTAGATCACTCTCAACAACATAATCTTTGACGTCGACTTCGTCTTCACGAAGAATTTGAACTCGGTTGACCACGAGCTGCCTGCGATTTTGATAAGTCTGGCAGCGGCCTTCGATTGCGACAAAAGCATCACGAACCACTTGGCCTACATATTGGGGAACATCCTCCCAAATCCGACCCTCGATTTCGCCAGATTTGTCCATGAGAACAAGATTCATATAAGGCTTGCCGCTTTTGCCAACGGCCACAGCACTAAACTTAACCAAAAAGGGCGAAACTACCGCGTCTTTTTCTTTAATATCCTTAACAAAAAGTGTCTTTTTCATAAGGGGTGAAACCTAGCCCGAACCCAAGCTACATTCAAGAAATTAAACGCTAAGCGCCATATTATTAATGCGCTGCATATATTTTGGGGAAACACCCCGGAATTCTTGCCTATAGTGGCCTTTTATCCTAGGCTGCGGTCCCATGATTCACCGGTTTATTCCTGCAACACCTGCCCAGTGGTCGTGGATCACTTTGGCAGGACCGGATGCACAAGATTTTGTTCACCGCCTGACCACGATCGACGCTAAACATTTAGACGTGGGCCAAGGGGCTCCTGGTTTTTTTCTCACCGCTCAAGGAAAAGTGCGCGCCTATTTTAGACTTTGGCGTTACCAAGATCAGGGTTTTGCTTTCGAATTTGATGCCGGCGAATTCGGACATTGGAAAAAAGAGCTTCTCGCCGCGATCGATCAATTTACTTTTACCGAGAACATGAAGCTCGTTGAGGTTTCTGAGCTCTCCTGTATTTGGCTATTTACAGACTCGACCGAAGACTGGAAAAATACTGGTTTACCTGCAGTTCAAAAAGGTAAAACCATTGCCACTGAAGATGAGATTCGAATTTGTTTTCAAGGGACGGCCGATTTCGGAAAAGAGTGGATCACAGTTTGGGGTAGACACGCTCAGCTGGAGACTTGGTTAAAGAAATACTTGAGCCACGCTCAATCGGTAGACTGGCTCACATTAGAAACCTGGCGAGTGCTCCACCTTCGCCCTAGCGTGGGTCACGAAATTGATGCTTCAACTATTCCGCTCGAGGTAGGACTCAAGGATGCCATTGCGGAAAATAAAGGTTGTTACCCCGGGCAAGAAGTCATTGAAAGAATAGTTGCCTTAGGTGCACCCGCCCGAAGGCTTGCTCGCCTGGACGGAGTTGGGGAGGCGCCTCAGATCGGGGAGTCCGTACTCAATCGAGCTGTCCCTCCTCTAGAAGTGGGCATCGTCACCTCTGTTGTGTCTTGTGACGGACGATTTTCTGCGCTGGCTCTCATTAGAAAAGTTCACGCCAAAGAAGGTATGCCCGTTGGCTTTTCAGTACATACTCAATCTGAAGGAAATGTCGTTCACATTGCGCCCTATGCTTAAGAACACCCGCACCACGTCCGCATTTTTATTAGCCTCTCTCATTATTTTGCTAAGCGCCTGTGCATCTGTGCCCCCGCTGGGCGATGCGCTGGGAATTTCTCCTGACGAAGTATACAAAGTTTTCGAGACAAAACATTTTAGGATTACTTTCACCGACACCCTTGCTGATGCATCCATGAAGGTCGCCAACGACTTAGAACAGGCGCATGCACTGCTGTCTCCGATTTTAAGGTGGGAACCTGGCCACAAAACTCCGGTCATACTGCTGGATAGCTCAGATCTGCCTAACGGTTTGACGATGGCCCACGGGGGTGTCGGAATCATTCTCTATTTAACCCCCCCAGATAACTCCTTTAGCACCTCACAATATGACGACTGGTTACGACTCCTTATTATTCACGAATACACTCACTTTTTAAATCTGGACGCGACTCGGGATTTTTGGGGTGTTTTGCGATACGGGTTTGGAAATACGCTTTTTCCAAACGCGTTCTGGCCTACCTGGATGCTCGAAGGCCTCGCAGTCTACATGGAAACCCGCTTTACCAATAGCGGACGGGGCCGCAGTCCTTATTACGAGATGGTTTTACGAACTGCGGTGAACGCCGGAGTTTTAAATTCGTCTCAATTTGTTACCCTTGATCGCTTGGATGGCGAAATGCCCTATTTTCCGAGCGGCGAAATTAGATACCTTTTTGGTTATCAAATGATGAGCCAAGTTGCCCGCAGTCAGGTGCGAGAGGGACTGACCACAGATGGGATTAGTGATCTAAAAGATGGCGAAGATGCTCTGGGGCTCATGTCTTATCGATCTGCTGCGAGATTTCCCTATTTCATTGATAAAAATCTTTCGAACATCATCGGGCGTGACTGGTACGAATACTGGGATATTTGGCTCAGAAAAACTGAATCGCGAG
Source organism: uncultured Bacteriovoracaceae bacterium (assembly GCA_964367865.1). Taxonomy (GTDB): domain Bacteria; phylum Bdellovibrionota; class UBA1018; order UBA1018; family UBA1018; genus CAYJBA01. The sequence continues at coordinate 7,468 of CAYJBA010000123.1, forward strand.
TTAAAGATCAGACCGATCGAATAGATCGGAAGAGCGTCGTGTATGGAAAGAGTGT
>CAYJBA010000124.1:0-7520 GCA_964367865.1 uncultured Bacteriovoracaceae bacterium
CCCTTTTACCGTAGATGACTTTAGGAAGCGAAGCCATTGCTTCGACATTTGGGTTTCCGGTAAAGACAATGGGATTCATTTGCCCGGTATACGTCTGAACATGCAAATTCGGAAATCGGGACTTGAGTGCTGCTGGAATCGGGCTCAAATAAAGTGCTTCGGTAAGACTCTCCGTATTTGTTCCAATGCAAATATTTCTGACTCGATTCAGATCAGGTCCGCGCTCTAGTATCTTAGGTGCTAAAATCCTCTGAATAAAGTTCATCTGAATGGGCGGTCTACCGCTCTTTTACTTCCTCAGGAGCTGAATTTAACTCCTGAAAAAGAGTAACAATCTCATCTTGAGTCATTACCTTGGATTCTTTCTCACCATAGCGTCGCACGGCAAACTGATTGGCCTGAAGTTCACGATCGCCTGCGACCAAAGCAAAGGGTATTTTTGCGATTTGAGTTTCGCGCGTTTTGAGTCCCATGGATTCATTGCGAGCATCGAGCTCAACACGGCAACCCGACATTTTTAAACGCTTAAGAAAGTCATGGCAATACCCGGCGTGCGCATCTTTAATTGGAATAATTCGAGCCTGTACCGGAGCAAGCCAAAAAGGAAACACTCCGGCGACGTGCTCAATGAGTACTCCCATAAAACGTTCGATCGAACCCAATACAGCACGGTGGACCATGACGGGTCGTTGTGCCGTATTGTCCGAGGCGACGTAGGTTAGGTCAAAGCGCTCTGGCATATTAAAATCGAGCTGAATCGTACTGAGCTGATGAAATCTCTTAAGCGAGTCTGCTACGTTAAAATCAATCTTGGGTCCATAAAAGGCGCCATCTCCCGCATTGACTTGATAAGGGCGCCCAAGCGAATCCAATACGCGTTTTAGTGCGTTTTCAGCCTGGTCCCAAAGCGAGTCTGCGCCGACCCGCTTTTCAGGACGGGTCGATAAAAGCATTTTGACATCCTTAAACTCAAAAAGTGCGTAAGTTTTTAAAATCATCTCAACCACTTTTTTAATCTCAGCTTCGATTTGATCCGTCGTACAAAAAATATGCGCGTCGTCTTGGCAAAAACTTCGTACGCGAGTTAGGCCGGCGGTCACACCAGATTTTTCGTTGCGATGAAGCCTTCCGAAATCAGCAAGCCTGAGCGGCAGATCGCGATAGGATCGTTTGTGAGACGAATAAACAAAAGTCGAAGCCGGACAGTTCATCGGTTTGACAGCGAACTGGCGTTCATCAATTTCGGTAAAAAACATGCTCTCGCGATAATTGTCGTAATGGCCGCTCTTATGCCATAGGGACACGTCCATGATTTGAGGAGTGATGATCTCGTCATACTCGTAGGGCCCGTACAGATCGCGGATATAGCCCGTAAGCAGGTTGTAAACGACGGTCCCTTTCGGGTGAAAAAACGGACTCGCAGGAGCCTCGGGATGAAAGCTAAATAAATCAAGCTCCCGTCCCAGTTTGCGGTGATCGCGCTTTTTTGCTTCTTCGATGAGATGAAGATGCTCATCTAGTTCCGCTTGGGATTTAAACGCTGTGCCGTAGATGCGTTGAAGTTGCGGATTTTTCTCGCTGCCTCGCCAATAAGCGCCAGCGATCGAAAGTAGCTTAAAGGTTTTAATTTCACCAGCTCGTTTGACATGGGGTCCACGGCACAGATCGGTAAAATCACCTTCTTGGTAGGTGCTGACTGTTGTAGCACCCATGTGATCCCTTAGATTTTCAATAATTTCGACCTTAAAAGGCTGATCTAGTTTTTTAAAAAACGCGATTGCATCCGAGATCGAATGTTCTTTTCTAACAAATTCATGATTTTCTTTTAGGACCTTAGCCATTTCTTTTTCGATCCGCGGCAAGTCCTCTGGAGTTAGCTTGGTGTCCAGGTCAAAATCATAAAAAAATCCGTTTTCGATAGTAGGTCCGATTCCAAATTTTGCTTTCGGCCAAAGTTTTTGAATCGCGTGGGCCATGACGTGCGCACACGAATGGCGCAGAGTTTCGATCTCCGAATGAATTTCTGGTTCTACGAGGTCTGCAATCTGGGCCTTTGTCATAAGATTTAAGAACTTAACCGAAAATTTGCCCACAAGCAATTTGTCGCTTTCGAACCGAGAGTTTCTCTGGTGAACCAGTCGTCTGTCCAAATCACCGTTTTATCGCATCTGATCCTGGCCCGGGACTTGCTTTTGGTGCGGCTTGTTAGAGATTTTATAATCTTAAAATTACGAGGAGATTAAGATGTTTTGTCAGAAAAGGTACATCGTTTGGTTTTCACTTCTTTCGGCGGGCTTTGCGTTGCTTTTATCGCTATCCGGTTGCGGACTAAAGGGGCGGAGCGGGCAAAAGCCGGTTCAACAGGATGCGCCAAGCCCTCTTGCTCAAGCATTAAACCTTAAGGTGCATCTGGGTTTAGCAGATGACATTCGGTTTCCTGATCGTTCGGAACGGGGACTTTATGAAGGAGAGAAAGATCGCCTCGTGAGCGGCACAAAAATCAGCTTTTTAAAGCCAATCGCGTTTTTAGATCTCAAAACTCCAGTCTTTTTTGTTTGGGAAGAAACGGTTTTTGGTTCTCCCATCCAGATGGCTCGCTACGAAATCTGGAAGCAGACGCCCACGGGTCAGGTTCTAGGAACCCCCGAAGCTAAGTTTGCCGAGAGGGATCGCGAAAGCAGAAGGTGGTTTATTCCACTTTCATCGATTTTAGGGTCCCGGCTCGAGGATATAGACCCCGCCGTCATATGTAGAATTGTTTTAGATCTCGTTCTTTCGGACGGGAATCAGGTGTCAATTCAGGTTTATTTCTCTGGAATCGGAGTTTTACCTCATTTGGCTCCAAAAAATCTCGAACGAATTATCGCACCGTTCCCAGGAGCAGCCGCTTTTATCGAAAAAATGAAAATCAGCGGATTGGGCTTGGCCCGCGAGAAATACGAAAATCCGTTCGACCGCCCCGTAACTTTTTGGCTGAGGTTCTCTAATCCTCAAACGCTTCGATTTCAAACTCTGCCACATATTGCGCGGTACCCAAGTGTTGTCGACCATCCTTCTAAAATGTTTGCATCGTGGTTTCATTATGAGTCGGTTGCTCGGGCAACTATTTCGGAGATTCAAATCGAATATCCGGGTAAGCCCGAGACGCTCATCACATTGATAGAAGGTATTTGGACTCCAGTTGAGGTTGCGCCTCATTCAGAGATCATCGTGACTTGGATCGCTCGGGTCGTCTCTGGTACACCCCAGTGTTTACTTCCCCCCCCTGAGCATCAAGTTTCAGTCTTCGAATCGGATCGGGATCCTGGTCTCGGCCGTGAACGAGGGTTTTTACCGAGGGGAATCAAAAGGGAATTTGATATGGCTTGGAATATCGGCGCGGCACGCTTGAGTGGCCAATGGACTCACGAAGCGCGAGTATCAGATACGCCGAAGGCAGATCCCGAGATTCTTCAAAATGGAAAGTGGCCCCGGGTTGAAGTGGCACTTCAAAAGCAAACGACCGAAGAACAGATCGGGGTCATGATCCCGATAGGAACCCATGCGGGGCCATGGGGCTGCCAGGGAATGTTTTGATATCGGAGGTTTACAACTCTAACTCATCGCTTTCCCAGAAAATGGATTCTCGTTTTTAAGAGATGAAAGAAGACCATTTTCGTACGCAGGAGCTATTAGAAGAGCAGCATTCGAACAATCGGATTGTCTTAGGAGGGCTCCAAGAGCTTTGGCAGCGACAAGAACGAATGGAGTCGCGACTTATATAATTCCGCTTAAAGTTTTAACTCTTAGGTATCGAAGAGTTATGGATGAGAACTCTGCTCCTATTCGCTCAATTGATTTTAATGTTTTCTGGCTTTTCCTTCGCGAATGAAGCGTCCAAACCGGCGAAGTCGTCAAAAAATTGTCTCATCCATATCGAAAGTTTTCTAGTTACCGGAAATAAAGAGTCGAAATCCTATTCGAGTAACCAAAATAGCCGGGAACAATGCGTCAAACTTGCACGACTTCATGAAAAAAATTTCGTTCCTCAAGTGATAGTTAGCAAAAACGTAACATTTAAGTGGGTCGAGAATTGAGGCGCCGGACAAGTGGCATTTTCGTTGCTGCGTTTTTCGTACTCCCGACTTTGAGCTACTCAAAGTCAAACGAAGACGCTTGCACGGAGTGGAAAACCGGAAAGAGTAGTAAGACCGCTGCCACTTCGTTATTTTCTTCTTTTTTTTCTAGAAATTCTCCCCTTTGCGTCTCCAAAATGACGATGTTGGACTCAAATTCTTGCCGGGATTGCAGCAGCAGTCCCTCGCTGGACCAGAAGCAAAAAGCATTTTTAGAGCAATATCTTCTCAGTGAAGCCTGTCGTACCGATTTTTCTCCCAAGAACTGGCGTGAAATTTTGCCTGGGGCAAAAAGCGAAACCTTTACTACGCGTGAGGCCGGTCTTTATTTGTTGAAATGGGAAAAGCCTGGAGGGTTCGAAGCTCAAAAAGATCTTCCAGTTTTGATGGGTATTTTGTCTAATCAGGAGTATTGTCAGAAAAACTCTCTCCAAATAAAGAGAGCGTTGTCTGGAATTTTAACTCAATCCGATATTCTTTATTTTCAAATTGTGGATCGCTATCCCCATCTTAAAAAAATCCTTCTTGCGATTTCTGAAGGGAGTTCGACAAAATCTTGCATTACAGAAAAAGAATCTGAAAGGATTACCCAATCAGTTTTACTTTATATCGATCAACTATTAGCTTCTACCTCAGTATATAATTCTGGAATGGAGAACTGGGAGCAGCTTGCTCCTTTGTCTCATGTTTTAAAAAATCTTTCGCTCGATGCCAAAGAGCGGTATTCGACTGAAATGTCTGAGCGCTTGTCTGATTTTGCGATGATGCAGAGCTCACTCAAGGACGTCTTTCCACCCAAGATTTTTCAATTTGCAGCTCAAGCGATCGCCCCGATTTTTGGCGATCAACCTAAGTCGATTACGGATCTAGTCGTCATTCGCCAAAGTAATCAGCTTAGGCCTATTTTACTGGGGACAGAACCTGTGACAGAAATTAGATCTGGAGTTCGTCCCGCTTATGGCTTTTATCAGAAGAGCCTAGAGCCTTTCGAGTCGCCAGTCCTAAAAAAGGCTGGTGCTTCAAGCGAAAAGTCGACAACCGCAAAGGAAATAGCCTGGAAACACGCCGGCAACGAATACCGGGCAAGTGTGAAAGCGAACATCATACCGCGAACTAGCAAGATTGAAGTACAGGTCGCACCCAATTACCGTGCGCTGAAAAAAGACGGTGAGTTTAGGGGTGAAATCATCGCAGGAGAAAATCTAGGAATCAGTGACGGAAAGTATTTTATGGATGAGTACCTAGAATATTTTACAGGCCAAGGATTTGAGTTTAACCCCAACGAAACGAAGATCGAAGATCTTAAGTCTTATCTTTCAAACGAAATCAAATCCAATCGGGCGGATTACTTCGTAAAAGAATCCCATACGAGCGGGGATGATAGAAATGTTATGAGAATTTCAAAAAAGGGCAATCGCCTCGAAGGCGTGCGTACTCGTCCGGATGGCATTAAAGAAGTGGTCCACCTCGTTTACCCGACTTATGAGTACAAGACTTCGGAACTGATCAGCAACGCTGAGTTTGGAACTTGGATTCGCGAGCGCGAAAGGAAACCCGACGCGACTCCACTCATTTATTTTAATCGAAGCTGTTATTCGGACAAAAAGGCTGTTCAGGAGCTGACCGCGGCGCAAAGTCCGCTATTGGTAGAGATTCCAGCCACTGACGTTATGTATTTTTTTCTCAATGAAGAAGACACCGCCGGCAGGATTATACTAGATGGATTTCGAAACGAAAAAACGTACCCAGAACTCAGGGCAGACCTGGCAAAAAACAAGAAATACAGAGAAAAAACAGCGAACGGATTTATTTTTCCGGATGAGCCCGAATATCAGGCAAAAATTTGGAAGCAGATTCAAGATGCAGTAGATATTGAGATCGAGATCACCGATCAGGCCGGGCGCCCGTATTCGTTGGAGCAGGCGCTGGGTTCAAATTAAATCAGATTATTGAAACTGCGGAGAGTTGCCTTGACCTCGTTGCCAGGGTCGCCTAGCTCCACTCCCAAACCCCATCGACAACTTTCTCAACCTATGCGAATAGATGCGCGTGCGATCGAAAACTACCTGGAGCCTAAGGCCCATAACCTCAGATGATGTCCCCCTACTTGTCGAAATCGAGAAGCGAACTCAAAAATCCCCGTGGACTTCTCAAAACTTCGAAAGTGAGTTCACAAAACAGTACAGTAATAGTCTGGTATTAACAGACGACGAGACTGACTCCCAAATTGCAGGTTACATCGTCTATTGGACGATGCTCGATGAGTGCGAAATATTAAATATAGTCGTCGACTTACCTTTTCAAAGACAAGGGTTTGCGAAGCGGATGCTCAGACAAGCCGTGACCGAAGCCACCAAGCGGGACATTAAAAAGGCGCTACTCAACGTAAGAAAATCTAACTCCCCGGCGATCGAGCTCTACCAGTCGAGCGGATTTGCCGTCACACACGTCAGAAAAGCCTTCTATTCGGATGGTGAGGACGCCTATGAACTGGCTCTGGACCCGTCTGAAGGGGCAGTTCGGTTCTAAAATTCGAAGTTCAAAAATGGGCCTCATTTTCCGAGAAATTCGACGAATTTCTTTGACCCAGGGCGTACAACCCGATAAGAACCCATTCTCAACAGTAATTTATGAAGTATTTTAGTCTACTAATTTCATGGGTCGTGGCCGTTGTTATGACCCTCTCTTGGTTAAATACCGGAACGCTTCGCGCGGATCCGGCCGATGATTTCAGTTTCAGTTTAACCCACGCACCCAGGCCCGAGTCGTTCGACACCCTTTCGAGAAACCGTGTTGCAGAAATCTTAAGAGATCGACTCGATCTATTTCCGGCATCTCAGACTCCCAAGCTTGCCAATCACTTGATTCAACTTTGTCGCCAGTACCGATTTGATCCAGCCTTTATTCTTGCCGTGATCCAGATCGAAAGCATGTTTAAGATCCAGGCCGTGTCTCCAGTTGGAGCACTGGGTCTGATGCAGCTCATGCCTGGGACGGCTTTAATGATCGCGCGGGACTGGGGCATCTATACATCTGCAGTCGAAAAGGGCGGCACTCGCGCTATTCTGGATCCGTACGTAAATATGAGTCTTGGCGTTGCTTACCTTGCATGGCTTAGAGACCATTATTGGGGCAAATCGCCTTACTATATTTTGGCCGCCTACAACGCGGGACCGGGCAAGATTGATGAACTCATTGCCAAAAAGAATTTTACGCCCGTGACCACTTTAAAATATTTTCAAGATATTAGACGCGCGCTCCCTGAGTTTAGGTATTACCGAAGTCGGGTTGGGGGCCAGAGCGGTGTTTGAGTTAAGGATTAAGGTCGATTTTGCGGCCGCGCACCATCTCACAGGCTATCCCGGCGCTTGTGCCCGGCCCCCTGGCCATAACTGGAGCGTCGAG
>CAYJBA010000125.1:0-7510 GCA_964367865.1 uncultured Bacteriovoracaceae bacterium
GCGTTAAAAACAAAATGGCTCCTCCGTTTAAAGAGGTCGAATTCGACATCATTTACGGTGAAGGCATTTCCAAAGAAGGCGACCTCCTTGATCTCGCTGCAAATATGAACGTGATCGAAAAGAGCGGAACTTGGTATACCTATAAGGATGAAAGACTCGGGCAGGGTCGTGATAATTCACGTAACTACCTAAAAGAACATCCGGAAATGCTCAAGACCGTCCGCGCAGAGGTGCTTCTAAAAGCGGGGATCACAAAAACCAGTGCTCCTACTGCTACTCAAGCCTCTTTGAACAGCCCTGGCAACGGAGCTCAGGTTCCAGCAGGAGCTGAATTAGCAGGAAAGCCGAAGATGGCAGCAGCAGCTCCTGCTCCTTCGAAGCTTCAGCCTTCGGCTAAGAAGTAAAACGGATCTCAACGAAAACCAGAAAGCCCCGGACAGAAATGTTCGGGGCTTTTATATTTGCAGGTACGAATTTTGCTCTCTTGCAGCGGAGAATCTAAACCGCTAAAAGCAGGGGTAAGAATTATGACCGCTAAAAAATCTACATTTCCAATTAAAATCCCGTCAGCGAAGGCAGGGGACCAACCCGCGACGCGCGGGATGCTTTATCTGGTGCGAGACGAACTAAAGTCGGAAATCCGAGCTGTTCACCGAAGACTGGACTCTTTTGATTCTAAATTTGACAACATCAATTCGACGCTTAAAGAACACAGCTCCCTCTTTGGTTCAATTCAAGACCAATTCAAAAGCGTAAATGCCAGGTTTGAAGCTGTTGACAAACGTTTCGACGCTGTGGATGCAAGATTCGACGAATTGGAAGACAAGATGGACTCCAAATTCGAGGAACTGAAGTCTGAAAGTTTCAGAATGCGAGCATTATTTGAAGAGCAAAACGCTAATAACCGCATCGTATTAGAAGGTCTTCAGCTACTCTGGCAACGGCGGGAACGAATTGAAAAATCCATTCCTACCCATCGCTAAGAACGATTACTTCTTCTCCGCCTTCATCTTTTCCTGATGCTCTTTACGCATTTTATCCATCTCTTCATGATGGGCTTTCATCATTTTATCCTTCTCTTCGTGATGAGCCTTGCGGTCCGACTCCATCAGCTTGCGATGGGATTCCATTGTGCTTTTACGCTTTTCCATAAGCTCTTTACGGGCCTTACGGTGATTTTCCATGGCAGCCCTGGGTTCAGCTTCTGACTCCATCTCCGCTTCGAGTTTTAGCTCTGCGTCACGGTGTTGTTTTACTTCTTCATCGTGGAATTTTACATTTTCCTGCCATTTTTTATCTTCAAAAGCCCAATTTTTTTCACGGGTCTTTTTTTGAAAATCCTTCATTTTAGCCTTTAAATCCTTCTGAAAACCGTCGTTGGCAGCACCCGACCCGGGCGACTCAGCGCGTGAAGGCCCGCTCAAAATAGCTAGACTGAGTGAAAGGACCAAAAATCCAAAAAATAAGTAAGCACGTGGGCTTTTTCTAAAATTCATGTCTTCTCCTTATTAAAATCAACTGATTCATCGACGCTGCCAGCCCGAGATGCCTATGTCAAACAAAACCACATTGCTTCACCGCACCCGATCGAGTTAAATGAGAGAAATGAAGGCTGCGGAAATTCGCTCAAAATTTTTGAAATTTTTTGAAAAAAATGGTCACACGATCGTCGAGAGTTCGGGCCTAGTACCACAAAACGACCCCACCCTTCTTTTTACTAATGCCGGCATGAATCAATTTAAGGATGTATTTCTTGGAAATGATCCACGCGGCTACAAACGGGCGACTAGCTCTCAAAAGTGCGTACGCGCAGGCGGTAAGCATAACGATTTAGAAAATGTGGGATTTACTGCCCGTCATCACACTTTTTTTGAAATGCTCGGAAATTTTTCTTTCGGGGATTATTTTAAAAAAGACGCGATTCGTTTTGCCTGGGAGTTCGTAACGAAAGAATTAGCACTCCCCAAAGATAACCTTTACGTCTCTGTTTACGAAAAGGACGACGAAGCGGCCGACATCTGGCACAAACAAGAAGGCGTACCCAAGGATAGAATCTATAAGTTTGGTGAAAAAGATAATTTTTGGTCAATGGGTGACACGGGACCTTGTGGGCCCTGTACAGAAATTTTTATCGATCGCGGCGAACAGTACGGCTGCAAAAAATCCACCTGCGGCATGGGCTGTGATTGCGATCGCTTCATGGAATTCTGGAATCTCGTTTTTATGCAGTTCAATCGAGATGCAAACGGTAAATTAAACCCGCTGCCCAAACCCTCTGTTGATACGGGTGCTGGACTCGAGCGTATCGCGTCGATTCTTCAGAAGGTGGATACCAACTATGATACCGATGCGTTTCAGCACATCATTTCAGAAACCGCCAAACTTGCCAAAACCCCCTACGATCGCAAAAGCGAAAATGCAGTTTCATTTCGAGTAATCGCTGATCACTCTCGCGCGACGACGTTTCTCATAGGGGATGGGGTTATGCCCTCGAACGAAGGTCGGGGATATGTTTTGAGACGCATCATGCGGCGAGCGATTCGTCATGGAAAAAAACTCGGACTTACGGGCCCGTTTCTTCACAAAACAGCGAGCTTCGTCATTGATCAGATGAAAGAAGCTTACCCAGATCTGATTGAAAAGCGAGCATTCATCGAAAAAGCTGTTTTAGCTGAAGAAGAGCAGTTTTTCAGAACTCTCGAGCGCGGACTCGCACTTTTAGATGAAGAACGAGCGCAACTCACAAAAACTAAAACTTTGCCGGGCGAGATTGCATTTAAGCTTTATGATACCTATGGATTTCCGCTTGATTTGACGCGGGTCATCTGTGCCGAACATGGCCTCGGGGTAGATGAAGTCGGATTTGAAAAATCTATGGATCGGCAAAAAAGCGAGTCTCGTAAACATTGGAAAGGCTCGGGTGAGGAAGCCATATCCGGAATTTACCTTAAACTCGCCGGAGACCTTAAAGCAAAAAATAAGATCCAACAGTTTGTCGGCTACGAAAAATTTTCGGCAGATTCAGAGTGTGTTGCCATCATTGTTTCGACTGAGAGAGGTATCGACATTCAAAACAGCTTTACGACTCCACCCCTTTCGGCGACAGCGGATAGTGCCGAAAACTCCCCGATCATCGAAGCTGTCTTTGCACAAACTCCCTTTTATGGCGAAAGTGGCGGACAAATGGGTGATCGTGGGCGGATTCACGGACACGGATTTGACGGAGACGTCATTGATGTTCAAAGACCAGTTCCGGATCTAATCGTAACCCATATTCGACCTAGGGCCGGCACGATAAAAGTAAATGAGCGCTACAGCCAGGAAACAGATCGGAGTTTGCGACTACTCACGGCCAGAAATCACACAGCGACTCACCTTCTTCAATGGGCTTTACGCGAAGTTCTTGGCAAGCATGTCAAACAGGCAGGATCCCTCGTCGCATCGGACCTGCTTCGTTTTGATTTTACGCATTTTCAGCCCATGACAGATGATGAGCTACTTCGCGTAGAAGACATGATCAATTCAAAGATCTGGGATGCAGAGCCGGTCTTAAAAAAGGAAATGAAAAAAGATGAGGCCATCGCGGCCGGCGCGATTGCTTTTTTTGGAGAAAAATATGGCGACAAGGTCCGCGTCGTCCGTGTGGGGGATTTTTCGACCGAGCTTTGTGGTGGAACCCATGTGGATGATTCCAATGAGATTCACCTTTTTAAAATTGCAAACGAAAGTGGAATCGCGGCTGGCGTTCGAAGAATCATCGCTTACACTTCAAAAGGGGCATTTGATTATCTGAGGTCTCGGGACAATGACGTTAAGGCGATCCGGGATCGCCTTAAAGCGTCGTCTGCTGATGAGATCTTGGGTAAGATCGAAAAGATGTCTGCTCATGAGCGGGAGTTGCGAAAGCAGATAGAACAATTACAGGCTAAAAGTGCTGGCAGCGAGGTAGACGAGATTTTAAACCAGGCAAAAACGATTGGACCTGCAAAAGTGGCGGCCGCTTTATGCGCCCCTGATTCATTGGGGATTAAAAAACTTCGAGACATGGCCGACCGAATTAAATCTAAAATTCCTGAGGCAGTCGTAATTCTCGGGATGGCCGGCCCCGAAGAAGGAAAAGCCTCACTCCTCATCGCTGTCGGGCCTCAAATTGCAAAGCATGTCAGTGCAAGTGATCTGCTTAAAGAAATCGTCGGGCATATTGACGGCCGCGGCGGGGGCAAGCCCGATCTTGCACAGGCGGGTGGAACAAGACCACAAGCTTTACCAGAGGCGCTTAATCACGCGATCGAAATTTTATCTAAGAAACTGGGTGCAATTAAATGAAAATGAACGCCTTCACGAGATCAAGTCGTTTCTGGACGTTTCAACTGCTCATTGGGCTCAGTCTTGTAGGAACTCTCGCCGGAAGCTGTACTCGCGGTAATGGCGAAGTCGAAAAAGGGATTCTTCATGTTTGGCATCGGGATGACGTGAAATCATTTGACCCTGCAACAGCCTACGACGGGATCAGTTTGGACGTAGCCCCCAGTATTTTAGAATCTCTTTTTCAATACGAATATTTAAACGATACCCATCATGTCGTGCCGCTCATCGCCTCCGATATGCCTACATTTTCGAAAAACCGATTAACACTAACCATTCGAATTCGACCCGGAATTCATTTTCAAGACGATCCGTGTTTTAAGGAGACCCAGGGAAAAGGTCGCGAAGTAACTGCTCACGATTTTATTTATGCCTTTAAACGTCTAGCGCTCCCCTCGATTCAGTCACAAGGTTGGTGGATCTTTGATGGCAAGGTGGTCGGAATCAACAAATTTCACGATCGACTCACCAACTCGACGAAAAAAGATATTCCCCTTGTTTTTGATGAGCCGATCGAAGGTCTTAAGGCTCTCGACAATCACACATTGCAAATTAAGCTTACAAAACCTTACCCGCAGCTACTTTACATTTTAGCCATGACGTTTACCGCACCGGTTCCCTATGAAGCCGTAAGAATGTATGGGGATGAGAACGGAAATATCACTAACAACCCAGTCGGAACCGGGCCATTTAGACTCAAAAGTTGGCAGCGCGGCCGAAAAGTAGTCTTAGAAAAAAATCCTAATTACCACGCGGAGTTTTACCCAACAGATGGAGCCGTTCAATTCAGAAAAAATGGCTTTATGAACGATGCGGGAAAGCAAATTCCTTTTCTGGACCAGGTCGTAGCTGAGGTAATCAAGGAACAACAGCCCGCCTGGCTCAATTTTATGAAAAGTAAAATTGATATTTTGCTGCTACCCAAAGACAACTACGCCCAAGCTATAACCAATAATACAAATCTTTCGCCCGAGCTTGCTTCAAAAGGGATTCGCCTCAATATCGAAACTGGGACCACTTTTTGGTACATCTCCTTTAATATGAAAGATAAGCTTCTTGGCTCGAACAAATACCTTAGGCAAGCAATTTCCTCCGCAATCAATCGTGAAAACTGGATTGAAACTTTTACGAACGGAACAGGTCGAAAGGCCGTTACGGTTCTCCCGCCTGGAACTCCAGACCGGCCAGCGCATTCGCAAATTAAATACGACTTCGACATAAAGAGAGCTAAAGAGCTATTGAAGAAAGCTGGCTATCCAGGTGGACAGGGTCTTCCTGTTATTAATTTTGACCTTCGCGGAGCGGATACCCTTAGCCGCCAACTTGGGGATTTTTTTACGCATCAACTAGACGTGATTGGCGTAAAACTCAATGTGATCTTAAATACATTTCCAGCTTACTTAGAAAAGGCTAAGCAAGGAAATCTTGCTATGTCTTACGCTGGATGGCAGATGGATTATCCAGACGCAGAAAATGCTTACCAACTTTTATATGGACCCAACAAAGCTCCTGGCCCGAACGATTCGAATTTCGATCATCCCCTCATGAATAAACTCTATGACCAGATGGCAATTTTGGAGTCGGGAAAGGCACGTTCTGAAATTATTAAAAAGATGGATGAAATTTTACAAGAAGACTGTCCCTGGGCTCTTGGCTATTACATGGCCTCCTACGAACTTGTGCAACCGTGGGTTCAGAACTACCGAATCGCGGATCTCATTCAAAACAAGTACAAATTTATTCGCATAAATAAGGAAGTAAAAAAGCGGTATCTAGGCCTGAGGTAAAAAGGGTCTCGAGACATCTTCATAGCCTCAGCTCTGACTCCGGACCCCGCCTGATTAATCTAAATCATAGTTATAAGTTGTTGTAATTTAAATATAATATGGCTTATAGGGTGTCCCGTACAACACATATTGATGCATCGCATCATGCGTTGTACCATATCAATATAATAGAGTCTCCTTTAGGCCAGCCCACACCTCCTGTTGGGAGCTTAGATGAGAACCTGGGGGATCAAATTTTTAAAGCCACTCGCCCGCAACATCGCCAAGCGATATTAGGCACTGTTATAGCAATGCTCTCGGTCGTACTTTTTTCAGGTTGCTGGATTTCGCAGCCAGTTGCTGAGCGCAAAGTAGCGATGGGGTCGGTCGTTCATACGGGGGCGATGCTTCTCTCCTGCGTTTCATGTCACGAAAACAGACGGCCCTTGAGCCCGGTGGGCCCTACGCAGTTTAATCACGTAACGGGTGGCGGAATGGGTGACTGCGTAAGCTGTCACCTTCGGCCCGGAGTAACTTGGGTAACTGGAACTTCCGTTTCGCACTCTCCACTACCGACCTCCTGCTCTTTTTGTCACGCTTCTGACCGTCCAACTCCGACGACTGCGGTTCCAGTAGCTGCAACGAAAAATTTATTTTTTCACACTGCTCAGTTTGGCGGATTGGGTGACTGCGTGAGCTGCCATACAAAGATTCCAACCAATGCAGGAGTGACTTGGGCTGGCGGATTTTTCAATCATAAGGATTCAGCAGGCCAGGCATTGACTTCCTGTATGCCTTGTCACACTTCCGAATTACCAAAGGCATTTATTGGCACTACGAGAATAGGGTTTAACCATGACCCTACTTACGGAACGGACTGCGTCTCTTGTCATACTACTGTGCCGGGTAATATCGGGGTAGCGTGGAAGGCGGGTTTTTTCGGACATAACGCAAATATGTCCGGAACCTTTAAGAGCTGCTCTCCCTGCCATGATACATACAGGCACCGAGCTGGCACCAACTGCGCAAACTGCCATAACAACATCACGTGGCCTAGGCCCTCGACAAACGGCGTATATCGCGGTTCATTTGGTGGGGCATAGCTCAGTACTAAGCTACTTTCTTGGTCTCTCCTGGCTTTCCAAACACCGAGCAAACGACTTTGACCAGTTCCCGGTCATATCTCCCTGGCTCCGACACTAAAATCTTAAGCGCTTCTTCGATTGTATACGCGGGCCGAAAGGGCCTTTTACTAATCAAGGCACTAAAAGCATCCGCAAGCGCGACAACTTTTGCCGGATAATAAATAACTGGACCGTGAATAGAATTAGGGTAACCCCGCCCACCGGGCTGTTCGTGATGCTGGTAGATCGGAAGAG
>CAYJBA010000126.1:0-7497 GCA_964367865.1 uncultured Bacteriovoracaceae bacterium
CGTGGCTCTGGCAACGGCAAGAATAACCGGATCTCCTATTTTGGAAAAATCGGTCTGCGCAAAAATCGCAGCAAGCGGGATTAAAATTCCGACGGAAAATAAAATCACCGTCACTACAAGTGCGCCGCCGCCTAGTAAAAATGGGATCCGGATCATTATTTAATACCTTGAACCCAAGTACTCCAATCCTGAAGAAGACTGGAGATTTTTTCATGAGAAGGTCGGAGGTGAATCGTCTTTTGAGGATGTGGCAGATTTTGAAAGCTCTTAGGAAGTCGTGTATTTTTAACAACCGGGAACATCCAGTTTTTCAATGGCACCCGCGCTTGAACTTCGTCTGAGATGAGAAATTCCAAGAACTCCCTCGCTTGCTTAAAAGTTAAAGAATCCTTATCCACGCCCTTGAGAAATACTGCGCCCTCAACTTGAATCGGTTGCCCCTCTTCAAAAAGAATAGCCTGAAACCGATCTGGGGCGCCATTTTCTTCGTGAAAAGCTTGGCTCGTCGTGTAGCTCCACACCAAGGGAGCCTCGCCCTTGAGAAATAGTCCGTAAGCTGCACTCCAGCTCGGAGTGAGGGTGAGCCACTGTGACCGAAAATTTTTCCAATAATCACCAACTCCGGCTCGAAGTACGGCATCGGTATAAAGCAGAAAAGAAAGTCCGGGCGTAGAGATTCTAGGATCTTGGAGGAGTAAACTTCTCCTCAGCGCGGGATGAAGCAGATCTTTTAAATTTTTAGGAAATTTGGCCTGAAGACCCTGTGTTTTCTTAAAGGTCTCGCGATCTACTATCCATGCAAAATACCCAAACTCTAAAGGTAAAAAATCTACTCCGAGTTTTGCGTCAGCAAGTAGGTTTTTAAAATTTCTGGGCCGCCATTTTCCCCATGGCAAAATGAACTCGTTGAGCTGAGTAAACGTATTTGCGTCTAACCCTAAAGCCACATGGGCAGTGGAGACTCCCCTTTTATGATCCAATTCAATTCGCGTAACAAGCTGACCTGCACTCCCAACTGAAATCAGTTTCACCTTACAGCCGCATTTCGCCTCGAATAAGGGAATCACCTCGGCGCCCAGGCCACCTTTTGCGGCGAAACTATCGTAAGAATAAACAACGAGGTCGGAAGAACCCGCATGGACGAGATCTTGCACAGAAACTACAAGCAGTCCTAAACTTAAAAAAATTTTGAAAACCCTTTTTCGGCTCACCTGGGTTCAGGACTGGGGTCTGGGGATTCTTGCGATTCTGAAGCTTCGCCTGAACTACCTTTGGGTCTCAGAAGTCGAACTTTGCTTGCACGATCATCGGATTCGGCGTTCAGACGCCAAAGAATTTCGCAATTTTGAAGATGAGTGGAGGTCTCTTCCTGATTCGATCGCAAGTGCACAACCCCGTTATCGAGCAAAATAACGTCGGCATTGTCGACGTAGGTTCCTTCTTCGCCTGGATAAAAGAAGATCACACGCGCAGCGCGGCCACGTTTTAGTACTCGAACTGAATTTCCAACAGGAGTGTCTTTATTAAATAATCCGGAAAAGAGGTTCATCACAGAAGTCTTCTAGCACCAATTTCGAGCCGGCGCAAAATCGATCGAGACGATCTCACGGTTGATCTTAATATCTTAAGTAAGGTATGACACCCCTATGAGTCAAACTCAGGACCTTTTTTTAGAAATCGCGCGCCTCAAGAAAGAAAAAAACGCCGTAATCCTCGCTCATTATTACCAAGATCCTGATATTCAGGACATTGCCGACTTTGTCGGCGATAGCCTAGAACTAGCGCGTGCAGCGCAGCGCGTTACTCAAGACTTGATTGTTTTTTGCGGCGTTCATTTCATGGCCGAAGGTGCAAAAATATTAAATCCCAGTAAAAAAGTCGTAGTTCCTGACCTTCGGGCGGGATGCTCGCTCTCAGATAGCTGTTCGCCGGAGACTTTCGCAAAGTATCGAAAACTTCATCCTGATCATTATGTGGTGAGCTACATCAATTGCTCGGCTGCGATCAAAGCGCAGAGTGACGTCATCTGCACGAGCTCAAACGCAGTTAAGATCGTTGAAAATGTTCCAAAAGATCGGCACATTTTGTTTGCTCCCGATCGTAACTTGGGCGCACACGTTGCGAAATTAACGGGTAGAGCGATGACGTTATGGCAGGGGACCTGCATTGTTCACGAAACTTTTTCAGAGAGAAAAATCGCTGAACTTCAGGTCAAGCATCCTGGTGCGCTGCTCATTGCACATCCAGAGTGCGAGCCCACGCTCCTAGCAAAAGCTGATTTCATTGGAAGCACGTCGGCGCTGATTAAATTTGTGTGCGAAAGCGCTAAAACGAAATTCATCGTCGCGACTGAACCCGGAATTCTCCATCAGATGAAAAAAAGAGCCCCGGAAAAAACACTGATCGCAGCCCCGCCGAATCACGAGTGTAATTGCTCTGAGTGTCCGTTTATGAAACTCAACACTCTAGAAAAAGTTTTTGATGCGCTGCGCGATGAAAAACCTGAGATTAAACTAAATGAGATGCTTCGCGTTAGAGCTTTGAAACCCCTTGAATTGATGTTGACCTGGTCAAAATAGCACTAAATTTAACTCGATGCGAAATTAATTACGCGCCGCCTTTACTTGGTGCAATATTTCTTTTAGCATCCCTCTCGACAAAGTAACGCGCTTCGGCGATACAGTGAATAGAACAAAAACAAAGTGAGGAGTATCTGGATGAATTCGAAATTCCTGGGGGCATTTTGTATAATTGGGTTTTTAGGGTTTGCGTCGCTAGGCAATGCAGCCGAAGGGGCCATCGAATCATTCGAATTTAGCGGACCCCTCTACTTCGGCACGATTCCAAAATCCGCAAAGTGTGATTCCTATTTTTCAAAGTTTTCTCAAAAGAAAATCAATTATTGTTACGAAAGATCAAGACCCGACCTTCCTGCCCAAAAAGGGGAACCTGTCGTTTACTTCTTTCACAGCCTAACGGGCGATGCGAAGAATTGGTTTAAACACGGATACTCTGATTACTTAGCTGCCCTTAGAAAAAAACAAACGATTCCTGCCATGACGTTTGTAACCTTTGACACAGAGACCTACAGCATGTTTAGCGATTTCGGTGCAAGAGGCGACGGCCCCCGTGCATACGAAAGCTGGTTTATTAAAGACTTTATCCCCATGATGGAAGAAAAACTAAACGTTTGCCGCCAAAGATCTTGCCGAGCACTTGCCGGACTCTCCATGGGCGGCTTTGGCGCGATTAAAATAGGCATCAAGTATTGGGATATGTTTTTTATGGCCGCGGGCAATTCGCCGGCACTACCGCCCTTTTCGCCTTGGGAATCTCTGGCTGATTGGACATCTTATTTTGTGCAAACTTCGATTGGCCCGATCCTCGGTATTCCACTCGTTCTTCAGAGCCGCAGAATATTTCCCAATGAATCCTTTGCCCAACATAACGACCCTGCCTTTTTGGTCGAAGCCTTTGGCGATGTTTCAGCGATTCCTTATCTCTACCTAGACATGGGTGGTCGAGATGAGTTTGGATTTTATGTCGGATTTAAGAAGTTAGTCGAACTTCTCAATAAACGTGGCGTCAAATACTCGGGCGAGTACGTTCAGGATGGCACCCACGACCTCTTTAAGACGCGTGGCGAACAAATGTTGAGAATCATTGCTGACGGAGTCGCCGGAAAGTTGTAAGCTCATGTCCATGTCAACAGATCAAGAAATGAAGGCCGAACTTGAAAAACTTCGCGCCGAAAACCAGGCACTTAAGAATACATCCTCGCGTGGGCTCTCGCTCAAGGTCAGCGAAAAAGGCGCTCTCTCTGTTTATGGACTGGGTCGATTTCCGGTGACCTTATATAAGGAGCAATGGACGAAGCTCCTTGAAATGACTGATGCTATTCGCGCTTTTATTAAGGCGAACGACTCACAGCTCAAGACTAAGCAGTAATCGCTTTTCTCGGATTAAATTCCGATGACCCCACCGCCCCCATCTGATGGGGGACATGGATTGGCTTCAACTCGCGCCGGAAGCACGTAGTTCTCAGGGCCTAACACCTTCCAGCCGCGGTTAAGTAAGTCGTTCCATTTGACCGTGGGTGCAGATGGAATTTGGTTATAATCGAAAAATATGCCGTTTCCAGCGACGTTACACAAAACATCAGATAACACGGATGGGTCTTTTGATTCGTCAACCGAATCTGGTATTTGTCTCCACAGCAAAATCAAAGCAATGTGATATCTTGGCCCTTGAAAGTAATCTAACTGGATTGGAAGTAAACTTGATCCATCTAGCCTCACGGATTTACTTGCGCAGCGAAGACGTGACGGAGTCGTGCCATCATTGTTGATTGAAACCTTGCCGCCCGACCCGTCATCGATACTTACAACTGAGCCATCATCCGAAAGGACAGCAAACTGGTACTTTCCGGGCGAATCAGGGGCACTCAAGGCAATCCTACTTTCAAAATGAAGCGCAAACCATTCTAGAAGGGATTGACCCTCGAGCGTATTAACGAGAGCTCCATCTTGTTTTTGAAATCCCAAATCAAATTTTCGCGTCGGAACATTGAGTTGATTGAAAAACAATTCTGCGTCCACTTTGTGACCAAAACTTAAATAATCAGCAACTTTGCTGTATCTGGGTTGATCTGCGCTTAAATAATATAAATTTGCATGCAATCCTTTTTGACTCAAAGATTGCTGGCTCGAAGGCCCACCTTTGCCAGAAAAGGGATCACAAATGGATCGGGCCGGTTCAGGAATGGCAACGTCGACCACTTCGCCTACAACCTGAGTCGCAGAAACCTGTGATTCTCCAACTTGAACCTCGACTGCCTCTTGCGATTCGCACCCATAAGCTAAGAGTAGCGAGAGGAGTCCTGCGAAAATCAGAAACCCTCTATTCGAAACTGAAACTACATCTGTGTTTTTCATAATAAATCTCCTAGCGGACGTTCAAAAATGTAGCGTGATCTATTACCCCTATTATAGGGCATTTTGACTCATGATGTTAAAATTTGGCGCTTTTTTGAGAAGAAATTGCGTTCGGAAAAATCAAAAAAACATAATATTTTAAAGCATTTATATGAATGTTAACAAAGTGCGTTATGAAACATGCTATCCTTAACAAAGGGGTTAGCGCGAAGCCTCGGGGGGAGTTTGCCTATCGCATTTGATCCGCTTTCCAACTCATGGCGTAGTCTTTGTACTCGACGGTCTCTGCAGCAACAGTGGCCTGAAGCGGGTAGAGCGTATCGACCATCACCGCGATCTCTTCGGTATACTCCTTGTCCTCTGAGTTTTTCATGGCGTTGGGGTGCGGGCCGTGATGAATCCCCTGCGGATGCCAAGTCACTGAACCTTCGCTGATTCCTTCGCGAGAAAAAAAATTTCCGGCGTGATAAAAAAGCACTTCGTCGTAATCAATATTACGATGGTAAAATGGAACTTTCATCGCCCCCTTTTCGCTCTCAAGCGGGCGAGGCAAAAAAGAACAGATCACAAAATTTCGCGCCATAAATGTCGTGTGCACACTCGGAGGCAAATGGTAGCGCGGCGAAATAATCGGTCTAATCTCAGACACGTTGATTGCCCAGGGAGAAAGATCACCTTTCCACCCCACAGTGTTGATTGGATTAAACGGGTAAAAAACTTTGGTCCACTCCCCTTCACGCTTAATTCGAAGTTCAAATTCACCTTTTGCACTTGAACCTGTTTTCTTTTCGGCTTCAGGAAGCTCAGGTGTTCGCATCACCATCGGATCAAACTGCGCATGGCGACCCAGCATTCCTCGGTCAGGAAGCGAAATTTCAGACGCGGCTTCAATTACAAGATGGGTGTTGGGCGCACCCGTCACAAAGCGATAGGTGGTTCCACGAGGGATCACAAGATAATCACCTTTGTTGTAGGTCATGTCACCATAGTCAGTTTCAATCAGACCTTTGCCTTCATGGATAAAACGGACTTCGTCACTATCGGCGTTTCTCACAAAAGCTTCTAAATCCTTCGAAAATTTTGCGATTCCGATTTTACAATCTTTGTTCTCAAGAAAAATGCGCGGCTGACCGCACGCTTCACCTTCAATTTTCGAAGCGTAGTAGGCATGCGGCTTGAGTGGGCCTTCGATTCTCAGCCATCCGGTGGGAGGATGCCGATGGTAGAGGTGACTTGCGCGGCCAAAAAATCCTTGGCGCCCATGCTCTTCTTCGTAGGTACCCTCCGGAACATCAACGTGAGGCTGGGGAGAAACTTTGCCCTGTGACCAACCAAATCCAGTAGGAATATTTATATTTCGAGACATGCGATGCGGAGCCTCCTAATCCATTTAGATATCTCATTTGAAGTAACATGCAACATCGGCGGTTGTTAATCTGTAAATTGGCCCTTCGATGCCTCCTTGACTCTACGCGTAGGATTTGCGAGTTTGGATCCGTGATTCAAATAGGTTCGTTTCAAATTACTGAGATGCTTTACGGTAGCCTAAAACTCGACGGTGGAGCCATGTTTGGAGCAGTTCCAAAAGCAATTTGGGCTAAGACCAATCTGGCCGATGACCTGAACCGAATTGATCTAAAGATGCGGGGGCTTCTCATTCGAAAGCCTGCGGATTCGTCAGAACCAGGTCGAAATATCCTGGTCGACTGCGGAGTCGGGTCACACTGGAACTCTCACTTTAAGGAGATTTTTGGCGTCGATTTAGCGCAAACTTCGGTAACGTCGGGACTTATGCGGCAGGGACTTGAGCCTGAGGACATCACGGATGTAATCCTCACTCATTTGCACTTTGACCACGCAGGGGGTTTGAGTCGGTTGAGTGAGCCAAATAATCCTGAATCAAAGCGGGTGGCGATGTTCCCCAACGCCAGAGTTTATCTCCAAAGACGCAATTGGGAAAACGCACATGAGCCCAATGAAAAAGAGCGAGCAAGTTACAGGCGAGAGTCCTTTGAGATTTACGATGACTCTTCAGGTCTAGGCAAAAATCTCAAGCTGCTAGATACTTCAAAAGAGGAAGTGCTTTTTCATGGACTCTCAGTCGAAATCTCAAATGGTCATACGTTAGGACTTCAAATCATTCGCATTCAGGACGAAAACCGAAGTCTCGTCTACCCAGCGGATTTGATCCCGACTATTTCGCATATTAGACCCACCTACATCGCGGCCTATGATTGTCAGCCGCTTTTGGCGATCGCAGAGAAGAAAAAACTTCTTTCTCGTGCTGTAGAAGAAAATACGATTGTCGTATACGAGCATTGCCCTAAGGTAAGTGCTGGAACGATCGTTAGAGACGTTAAAGGAAATTTTCAACATGGAAAAGAAGAGCTACTTTGAAGTCCCAAAGCATTTGAGAAACTCTGAAGCTACGGGGATTCACAAATTCGAACCGATCGCTCAATTTGAAATTGGGCCCTATAAAAATTTCGTTTACCTCATTATTGATTGGAACCTAAAAGTGGCCGGAATCGTGGATCCCAGAGAAGCGCTAGTAACTATTGAA
>CAYJBA010000127.1:0-7487 GCA_964367865.1 uncultured Bacteriovoracaceae bacterium
GAGTGCATTGGACGGAGGGCAGTAGCTCCAACGGTAGAGCAGCGGATTCCAAATCCGCGGGTTGGGGGTTCGAGTCCCTCCTGCCCTGCCAAAGCGCGAGGAAATATGGAAAGCCAGTTTCAAAAATGGGTCAATTTAAGCTATCTCGCTGTAGCCATACTTTTGGGTTACATTGTTTTCGCTGCATCGATGCAGATCGGTGGTATTTTAGACCTTGAAGCGAAGGTAAAGAATTTTCACCTTGTGGCCCAAGGTGCGTCGCTTCTGATCGGCGCGATTTTGTTTCTCACCCTTTATAAGCACGAGAACGTCAATCAATTCATGAATGAAGTGATGGTTGAGCTGAGCCGCGTAACCTGGCCCACTCAAAAAGAGACAACCTCAGCGACAATTATTGTAATCGTTATGGTTTTGATTTCCGGAATGATTTTAGGTTTGCTCGATTATTTTTTCACTTACGTGATTAAGCAGATTATTTAAGGCATGGAACAGGAGTTAGAAATGTCTGGGACACAAGTAACAAGTGCAGGTACGACGGCTGGCGAGATGGCCTGGTACGTTGTTCATACCTACTCGGGTTATGAGCATAAAGCCAAGCTCGCCCTCGAAGAGCGAATTAAGACTCAAAAAAAGCAGCCCTTTTTCGGTGAAATCATTGTTCCTGAGGAAAATGTAGTTGAACTGGTAAAAGGACAGAAACGGACGACTAAGCGTCGCTTTTTCCCTGGATACATTTTGGTTCGTATGGTTTTGACCGACGAAACCTGGCATATCGTTAAAAATACCCCAAAGATTACGGGGTTTGTGGGCGATAAACTGAAGCCAGTCCCGGTTCCTGAATCAGATGTTCAAAAGATGACAAGCCGTATCGCCGAGGGTCAAGTTAAGCCCCGTCCTAGGATTTCCTTTAGTGAAGGCGAGAGCGTTCGCGTTATTGATGGACCATTTTCGAATTTCAGTGGGGTAGTTGAAGACGTAAATCCGGACAAAGGAAAGGTCAAAGTACTTGTCAGTATTTTTGGTCGATCCACTCCGGTCGAACTTGATTTTATTCAGGTTGAAAAAATCTAAAGGCCTGTGTTAAGAGGGCTCACTTATGGCAAAAAAAGTAGTTGGTCAAATTAAGCTCCAGATCCCCGGTGGCCAAGCCAATCCGGCACCTCCAGTGGGTCCGGCGCTCGGACAGCGTGGCGTGAACATCATGGAATTCTGCAAGGCTTTTAATGCCAAAACGCAGGATCAAAAAGGCATGGTCATTCCCGTGATCATTACCGTTTATTCTGATCGTTCATTCACTTTCATAACCAAAACACCTCCAGCCTCAATTCTTTTATTTAAGGCTGCGAAAGTGGAAAAAGGTTCTGGCGAGCCCAATAAAACCAAAGCTGGAAAAGTAACTAAGAAGCAAGTAGAAGAAATTGCCAAATTAAAAATGCCGGATCTGAATGCGGGTTCACTCGAGGCCGCAATGCGGACAGTGATGGGGACTGCGCGCAGTGCGGGTATAACGGTTACCGATTAATTCTTTTTATTAAACAAAGTGGGAGCTGATTTCGATCAGCGTTTGGACCACAGGAGTGTAAAATGGCAGATCCAACAAAAAAGAAAAAAGTGGGTCGTCACGGAAAAAAATATTCCGATGCGATTCAAAAGCTTGAGCTGGGCAAGAAGTATACGGTTGATGCCGCCTTCAATCTTTTGCCAGAAGTCGCCTACGCAAAATTTGATGAAACTGTTGATGCAGTTTTTAATCTCGGAGTGGATCCAAAGCACGCAGACCAAATGGTGCGTGGCGCGATCGTACTTCCGCACGGGACAGGCAAAACACTTCGTATCGCGGTTCTCGCTAAAGGTGAAAAAGCAAAAGATGCAGAAGCAGCTGGAGCTAACACAGTTGGCGCGGAGGACTTGATCGAAAAAATAACAGGTGGCTGGCTAGATTTTGACAAGATGATTGCAACCCCCGACATGATGGTTGCGTTGTCTAAAGTCGCAAAGATTCTTGGTCCTCGCGGATTGATGCCTAATCCAAAACTGGGCACTGTAACGATGGACGTTGCTAAAGCAGTTAAAGAACAAAAAGTCGGTAAGGTTGAGTATCGAACCGAAAAAACGGGTATTATCCATGTTGCGATTGGTAAGAAATCCTTCGGTGCGCAGAAGCTTCGCGAGAATTTTTTGACCTTAGCCGCTACGATTGTTCGCGCCAAGCCTCCTACGAGCAAAGGCGTTTACTTAAAAAATATTACTATTTCCACAACCATGAGCCCCGGCATATCCCTCGACTCGATGGATACAATGGTAGCTGCCGGTGTGGCGTGATTAAGGGGTATTTAAAATGAACCGCGCCGAAAAAACTGAATTATCAAATCAGCTCAAAGAAAAGTTCACAAAAGCTTCTGTGGCAATTTTTGCGGATTACAAGGGCCTCACGGCTACTCAAGCAGATGACCTACGACGCCAACTTCGCGCACATAAAGTCGAAGTGAAAGTGCTTAAAAATAACGTTGCCCGCCTCGTTACCAAAGAGGGCAAAATGGGAGAGCAGGCAAAGGCGTTGATGGAGACAGTAGTGGGACCAACGCTTGTGGCATTCGCCTATGGCGATGCCGCTGCCGCTGCAAAGGTTATTAACAAGTTTGCTCAAGACAATGAGGCTCTCAAGCTCAAAGATAGCCTCATGGGCCAAAAGCGAATCACCGCGTCTGGGGTGCAGGAGCTTGCGAGCCTCCCGAGCAGAGAAGTTCTGATAGCGAAATTGCTGGGTACTATGAATGCCCCTATCACGAACTTTGTAGGTGTTCTGGCAGCTGTGCCGCGTAGTTTGGTCACAGTTTTGTCGGCAATTGAAAAGAAGAAGGCGAGTCCACAAGCGTGATGCAGCGCTAACGGAGATCGATTTCGACTGGGGGTTAGGATAGCCTCCGGAAAAAATATAAACCCAAAGTCATGATGACCTAGGGCTGAAGTAGAAGAGGTAATCAAAATGTCTGCAATCACCAAGGAAAACGTGGTTTCCTTTATTGAAAATATGAGTGTTCTCGAGCTTTCACAGCTCGTTAAGGACCTCGAAAACAAGTTCGGCGTATCTGCTGCCGCTCCAGTCGCTATGGCGATGCCGGGCGCTGGCAGTTCTGCTGCTCCTGTTGCTGAAGCTAAGACTGAATTTAACGTCATTCTTTCTGCAGCTGGCGACAAGAAAATCGAAGTGATCAAAGAAGTTCGTGCGATCACTGGACTCGGCCTAAAAGAAGCTAAAGACCTTGTTGAAGGTGCTCCAAAGCCAGTCAAAGAAGGCGTAAGCAAAGCTGACGCTGATGAAATGAAAAAGAAATTAGAAGCAGTGGGAGCAAAGGTCGAGATCAAATAATCTTGAACCACTCGCTGATTGTTTTGATACCTCTGTTTCAGATACCGTACCGTGCCCAAGTTCTTGTTCAAAAAAAGAACAGAGCGGGCGCGGAAGCGGTTTTTTCTCTTTTAAGTTAAGGAGCAAGCATGGCCTCTCTTTTTGCGGAAAATCGTCGCGTACGCAAAGACTTTTCCAAAATTGCTTCACCGGTTGAAATTCCAAACCTGATCGAGCTTCAAAGAAAGTCTTACGACAAGTTTCTTCAGGCGGATATTCAACCTAATAAACGTGAAGCTCTTGGCCTCCAGGCGGTTTTCAAATCGGTGTTCCCGATCGAAGACTTTAACCGGACAGCCTCTTTGGAGTTTGAAAGCTATACGCTAGAAAAGCCAAAGTATGATGTCGGTGAGTGCCGTCAGAGAGGGATGACTTTTGCTGCTCCTCTGAAGATCACGGTCCGTCTTGTTGTTTATGATGTGGATGAGGAAGCGGGCACGCGAAACATCCGCGACATTAAAGAGCAAGAAGTATATATGGGCGAAATTCCGCTTATGACGGATGCGGGTTCGTTTATCATTAATGGTACTGAACGCGTAATCGTAAGCCAGCTGCATCGTTCTCCTGGTGTTATCTTTGATCACGACCAAGGGAAGAGCCATTCCAGCGGAAAAATTCTTTATTCAGCAAGAGTTATTCCTCACCGCGGCTCATGGCTTGATTTCGAGTTCGATCACAAGGACATCCTGTATGCGCGCATCGACCGTAAGCGTAAGCTTCCGGCTACAATTGTTCTTCGCGCAATGGGAATGTCAAATTATGAAATTCTCAATCGTTTCTATCGAGTTGAGAAAATTACCTTCGATAAAGATGGCAAGTACTACAAGTACATCGATTTCGAAGTTCTCTCGGGACAACGTGCCGACGAGGACATTGTCGATCCCAAGGGTGGCGAGGTCATCGTTAAGAAGAACCGCAAATTTACCAAAGCTGTCATTAAGAAGATTCAGGACGCCGGCATTAAGCGTCTTGAGGTTCCGATGGAGGCTGTGGTTAGTCGCGTCGCTTCTGAAGATATCGTAGATGAAAAAACCGGCGAAGTTCTCCTTGAGTGCAATCAGGACCTTACAGAAGTTAAGGTCAATGATCTAAAGGCCAGGGGTATTAAAGAAGTAAAAGTTATTTTTACTGATAACCTGAGCTACGGCCCGTTCGTTCGCGAGACCCTTTTGATGGATAAGGTTTCGAGTCCAGAAGAGGCCTTGATTGAAATTTATAAGAGAATGCGCCCAGGAGATCCTCCGACTATCGAAGCTTCTAAGCAGCTCTTTGATAACATGTTCTTCAATTCGGATCGATACGATCTGTCGCGCGTAGGCCGTTTGAAGCTCAATTATAAATTTCCTGAAAACAATATCGCTTCTCAGACTACAATTCTGACGAGACAAGATATTCTTTCAACTCTGCATTACCTTTGCGAATTAAATAATGGCCGTGGAACCATTGACGATATCGATCACCTCGGTAATCGCCGTGTTCGCGCTGTGGGTGAGTTGATTGAGAACCAATATCGCATCGGTTTGGTTCGTATGGAAAGAGCGATCAAAGAACGTATGAGCATTCAGGAAATTGAAACCCTGATGCCACATGATTTGATTAATCAGAAGCCAGTTTCTGCTGTGGTGAAAGAGTTTTTTGGTTCAAGCCAACTCTCTCAATTCATGGATCAAACTAATCCGCTTTCTGAAGTAACCCATAAGCGTCGTTTATCAGCACTTGGACCCGGTGGTTTAACACGTGAGCGCGCAGGCTTCGAAGTTCGCGACGTTCATAATACCCACTACGGTCGTATTTGCCCGATTGAAACGCCAGAAGGTCCAAACATCGGATTGATCGCCAGCCTTTCGACTTACGCTCGTGTAAATGAGTTTGGATTTATCGAAACTCCTTACCGAGTAATACAAGGCAAAAAGGTAGCTGACGACATTCGCTTCTTCACCGCAACCGAAGAGGAGAACAAAATTATTGCGCAAGTATCTCCCGAAGCGTTGAAAACAGGAAAGCTGCAAGGCGACTTGATTTCAGCTCGTAGAAAAGGAGATTTCTCGCTTGTTCAGCCAGATGAAGTCGAATTGATGGACGTTTCGCCCAATCAATTGGTGTCGATTGCCGCCTCTTTGATTCCATTCTTAGAGCATGATGACGCTAACCGCGCTCTTATGGGTTCGAACATGCAACGTCAAGCGGTGCCTCTTATTCGTACGGCAGCGCCTTTAGTCGGAACGGGTATTGAGCGCGTTGTTGCGCGCGACTCCGGTCAGATTATTTGTGCTCGTCATGACGGTGAAGTCATAATGGTTGACGGTACAAAGATCGTAGCTCGTCGCACGAATTTTCGTTCAGATGAAGTGGGCAGTGATGTCGATATTTACAATCTGACGAAGTATCAACGTTCTAATCAAAACACCTGTGTCACGCAGCGCCCCGTTGTAAATGTTGGGGATCGTTTGAAAGCAGGCGATGTTTTGGCTGACGGACCAGGTACGGACGCAGGCGAACTTGCACTTGGACAAAACGTGCTTGTCGCGTTCATGCCTTGGGGCGGTTACAACTTCGAAGACTCGATTTTGATTTCTGAACGTCTTATTAAGGAAGATACTTTCACTTCGATTCACATCGATGAGTTTGAATGCGTCGCTCGTGACACGAAGCTTGGAAAAGAAGATATCACACGCGATATTCCAAACGTAGGCGAAGAAGCACTCAAGGATCTTGATACTAGCGGGATTATTCGTATCGGAGCCGAAGTAAAGCCTGGCGATATCTTGGTAGGTAAGGTCACCCCAAAGGGTGAGACTCAACTTTCTCCCGAAGAGAAGCTTCTGCGTGCTATCTTCGGTGAAAAAGCTGGAGACGTTCGTGATACTTCGCTTCGAGTTCCTTCGGGCGTTCAAGGTATTGTGATTAATGCGCAAGTGTTTGCGCGTGAAGGCACCGATCCAGATGAGCGTACAAAGGAAATTCTTGAAGAGCAAATTGGTAAAATCCGACGTGACGAGAAAATCGAAACGGATGCGATTCGCCAGTCTGCGACGAACAAGATTGTAAAGACGCTCGATGGCGCTTCTACGACGGGAAAACTTCTGTCTGAAGACGGATCAGAAGAGCTTCTGAAAAAGGGTCAAAAGCTGGATCGCGAAACTCTTGCAGCTATTCCATTTGACCTCGTTGGATTTATTCCGGTGAAGGATGATTTAGAGCAAGAAGTAACCACCATCATGAAAACTGCTAAAGAGAAAATCGAAGCAGTTCGGTTTGTATTCAAAGAAAAAACCGACAAGCTGAAGCGTGGAGATGAACTTGCGCCCGGCGTGATTAAGATGGTTAAAGTCCAGATTGCTATCAAGCGCAGGCTTCAAGTCGGCGATAAGATGGCAGGTCGCCACGGCAATAAAGGGGTGATCAGTCGTATTCTTCCCGCTGAAGATATGCCGTTCATGGCTAATGGCATGCCTGTGGATATGGTTCTTAATCCGCTCGGCGTTCCTTCGCGTATGAATATTGGTCAGCTGTTAGAGGTAACTCTCGGCTGGGCTGCTCATGGCGTGGGTGAGAAGATCAATAGCTATATGGAGTCCTTCAATGTGGATAAGCTCCGTAAGCTCTTGAAAGATACCTACTCAAACGTCGAAGTGGAAAAATACCTGGATAAGGCTTCTGACGCCGATGTGAAACGTATGGCATGGCATGTGCGCAAAGGCGTTCATCTCGCCACTCCAGTATTTGATGGAGCAAGTGAGAAAGACATCGAGCGGATGCTGGACATCGCGGATCTTCCGCCCAGAGGGCAAACCACGCTTTATGATGGTG
Organism: uncultured Bacteriovoracaceae bacterium; assembly: GCA_964367865.1. Lineage (GTDB taxonomy): Bacteria > Bdellovibrionota > UBA1018 > UBA1018 > UBA1018 > CAYJBA01. The sequence goes on from CAYJBA010000127.1 coordinate 7,220, forward strand.
TCAGCGGAGAGCCTTTTGCAGAGGAAGTAACCGTTGGCATTATGTACATGCTGAAGCTTCACCACTTGGTCGAAGAAAAGATTCACGCTCGAAGCATCGGACCTTACAGCCTTGTAACTCAGCAGCCGCTGGGTGGTAAGGCGCAGTTCGGGGGTCAAAGACTTGGAGAAATGGAAGTCTGGGCACTTGAAGCGTATGGTGCTGCGTTCGGACTTCAGGAGTTTTTGACCGTGAAATCTGACGACGTAACGGGTCGTAACAGAATGTA
>CAYJBA010000128.1:0-7380 GCA_964367865.1 uncultured Bacteriovoracaceae bacterium
ATCGATTTCGTCGGCGGAATTCGAGGTACACCTGAGCTCGAAAAAAGAGTTTCCTCAGGTCAGTGTGCCGTGGCGTTTGCACTGCATCCGACGAGCCTCGATGACTTATTTAAAATTTCGGATGCCGGGGAAATCATGCCTCCCAAGTCGACTTGGTTTGAACCTAAACTCAGGGATGGGTTACTTTCTCATCTTTTAAAATGATTGATCAATTGCGCGGGGCAGGATGAAAATAAAATCTGATCCTTTTAAAACTGAATACCTTTTTTTTAATTGTCAGATCGGTTCAGAGCCAGCTCTTAAAAAAGAACTCTCTCTCAAATACTCTTTTTTGAGACTTTCGTACTCACGCCCTGGATTTCTTACATTTAAGGGCCCCGCAGAATAGCTCTACCTTGACTTATACATGGATTTAATTTTTGCGCATTGCTATTGTCTTTGTTTTGGGCGAACCCAGCGGGCGGAGCTCACCGGTCGTTTACGAAAATTAGAACTCAACAAGAAGGTTCGTGTTCACTCTTGGCTCGCACCACTGAAAAAAATCGATCCAAAGGCCAAAACTGAAACACTACCTCGAAACTCTGAACTTGAAATCGAATGTTACGATAATCCGCTTGCTCAAGAAGGTGAAATTGTTCTTAGTTTAATTTTTTTACCTAAGGATGAAATATGGATTGGGGCTCATCGACACTCCGCCCCTCATCTTTCCTACCCAGGGGGGCTATTTACCGAAACACCCCCCCCACAAGCTCCCTCGAGAGCCTATCTTAAAATAAAAGAGGCCGTGCTTTGGACGGGCACCCAACTCCGATCCAGTGATCTTGCAATTGAGATCGGAAGTGCTCCCGGAGGTGCAAGCTACTTTCTTTTATCTCAAGGCCTTAGAGTCATTGGGATCGATCCGGGAGAAATGGCTGAAAGCGTCCTTCATTTCGATAAAAATCAATTTATGCACATTCGCGAGTCAGTCACTCAGATCGCGCTCGATCCGCTGCCAAAGAACGCTGATTGGATCTTACTGGATATGAACGTCCGGCCCGAGAAGGCCCTGCTCTCGGCTGAAAGACTCGTTAAATATTATAAAAATTCGATATTGGGAGTTTTTCTAACCCTGAAATTAAATGAATGGGAATTAGTTGATCAGATTCCTGAATGGAAAAAAAGAATTCAACGCCTAGACCTGCGACATGTGCAGGCGCGACAGCTGAGCACGAATGCCCGTGAAATTTGCTTAGCCGGGTTCACCCACGCGGGCCTAACCCGGCTTCGCAAAATTTAAAACTTACTCTTTATCGTCAGAGTCCTTACTGCCGTGGTGATCACAATCTTTATGATCTCCCTTATCGCAATTGCCTTTATGACGATCGCAACTTCCGAATCCATGCATCCCGTAACCGCCATGGCCGTACCGGCTCATGCAAAGTTTTGGAATGACGCAAACGAAACTCACAGTCACAAGAAGAACCAGAGCATGCCAATACTTAACGTTCTTTACTTTTGCGACTGTTCCAACGACATGATTCCACGTGGCCATGAGAAGTGCCGCAGAAATCAATAACCAGAGGACAAAATAAGCCGTACAACTTAACCAATTATGAGAATTGTATGTGTTCATGAAAATATTGTAAGAGTAGATTTTCAGAGTGAAAAGACTAATCGTGTTTTATTATTGGAAAGTATTGTTGAAAGGCGCTCAAAACCATTACCTGACTCAATTGGAGCTGTAATTCATGGGAGCTGTTGGTAAATACCTACCTAACCCACGACTGATTGAGCTCGATGTTTTGCGTACCGCTGCAGTTTTGCTTGTATTAATTCGGCATATTCAAATTCTTTATCCTGGTGATCACACACTTGTAGGTCGGATATTAGAAGCCTTTCAAAGGGCCGGTTGGATCGGCGTCGACCTTTTTTTTGTGTTAAGCGGCTTTTTGGTATCTGGCCTCCTCTTTAAAGAGTTTCAACGGTTTGGCGAAATCAAAATCATCTCTTTTTTAATCCGACGAGCACTCAAAATTTATCCGGCATTTTATTTTTTTCTTTTCGTGACCGTGACACTCAGATCTCTCAAACATCCCCTCGAATTGAACAGATTTTTTTCAGAACTCTTTTTCGTTCAAAACTACTTTCCAGCCATTTGGAATCACACTTGGTCCTTAGCGGTGGAGGAGCATTTCTACCTCGCTTTGTCGGGACTGTTTTTTCTAATTCTCAAAATAAAAACTAAGAAACAAGATCCCTTTAGAGGTCTGACTCCGTTATTTTTTTTATTGGCAGCCTTGCTTCTATCTTTTCGCCTCATGCGCTCGACTCAGCCCTTTTCACACATGACTCATACGTTTCCCACTCATTTACGTCTGGACTCTTTGTTTTTTGGTACTTTTCTCTCCTATCTATTTCATTTTCGAAAAAATGTTCTCGACCAAATAAATAAAAAGCTGGGTCGATGGTTGGGCTGGATAGGTGCTGCTTGTTTCGTACCGGCTTTTTATTTTACAATCGAAGAAACACCCTGGCTTCACACCTATGGCTTTTCAGTAATTTACTTCGGTGCAGGTTGCATACTCCTCCATGCAATATTGAATGGCCTAAATACAAATACCGCTTCTCGCCTCCTTGGCTACGTGGGTTCGCATTCTTATTCTATATACCTCTGGCATATTCCTATTTTAAATGGATTGATGGTTCCGCTCATGCGAAAAAATTTGCCGGGTTTAACCTGGCAAGCAGGAGCGCTGATTTATATTGTACTTTGCTTTTGCATCGGAATCCTAATTGCAAAAATGATTGAAATTCCTGCCCTAAAGTTGAGAGACCGTCTTATTCCTTCCAGAGTTGGGGCTGCTCTAACGTCTGACTAAATCCTTTGATCTTTGCCCGCTTAATCCCGCTCTCGCCCCTTACTTGTAATGAGAAACGCGAAGTTCATGAGTAATCCCGTCGCCTCCACAGCGAGGAGCCCAAATGAAATTTTATCTGGCATTCCGTCAAATAAAATCCCGGCGAGTCTCCCGATCATCAAGCCACCAAAGGCGAGTGTCGCAGCAAGAAACCCCGCCAATCTCGCAGGCGGAAAAAGCGAACAAAAGAGCAGGTAAAGGCCTAAGCCGATTTGCAGGCCGCCGTAAGTTGCTCGAATGTCTCCCAATCCGCTTGAAGAATCGACATGAATACCTACCCAATAGGCAGCCTCTTTGGGCCAATATAAAAACAAAAACCCAAACACCATAAAACCAAATGAATTGATGAGTAAAAGCGCTCTAGAACTTACCATGGGTGATGCACCTCTCGCGGTACATCACCCTATCATAATTTGAACGCTATTTCAGATTCCAAGCTTTGATAGAATCACAAGTGTATCGACAATCTTTGACATGGGCTGACTACGCTTGGAGGACGAAACAATGCTCTTTAGCCATGTTGCAGGAACAACGGTTCTTCCATCCCAGTTCTGACCAGGCATTTCGCGGTCGAGATACCAATCTCCAACGGATTTTAAGTGTGTGTCCTTTTCAGGGCGCCACAGAAAATCCGGATGGCTATTAGTATACCATTCACCACCAATAATCTGGTCATTATCATCCAATTCTAGATCATACATATATCGAACTGTTCTCATGCGATCCTGAGCAGATGTATCGACTTGATCGTGAGAAGCCGAAGTTTCAATAATATAGGTGAGATCCATCGCAATCCCAACAACTGCGCGTGCGCCAGAGGATCGATATCTAGAAAATTTATCCCGATTAAACTCGGTCAGAGCGACCTTTGCTTGGGTATAAGAACTCGCTGATTCTCCAGTTTGAGGATTAAAATAACTATATTCGTAGCCATAAACGGGCTGATTCCAAACCTGATAATCGTAAGTCGCATCGATGATAAAACTGGACTGATTGACACCCAACTGATTAACAACAGCGATATGCCAAGCGCCTGGGTTCTCATCAAAACACTCGGGGTCTGTAATCCTTCCATTTTCATCCGTCTGAGGGTCCTTTTTATTGCAACGACGACCACCAAAACGACTGGGGTAATCAACGTTGGCCCAAAGAGCAGTCACTAATCCCTTAATGTCAGACGGGTAAAAATTAATCCAGGTCGTTCCGTCCGAAGCTAAGGCCTTTACAGCTTTTCCAGGTCGGCTGACCCTATAAGAAGCGGGGGCCCAACCGTGGCAAATTCCCATCCAGGGCTCTACCGTTCCAGTCGAGTCATGAAACCTCTTACCTTCGTTGATCATCTGGATAGTCAAAGTATGTCGTTCATCTCCAACAATGAGGTCATATTTTTCAGCGGGCGAGAGTTGATCCATCGACGAGGCATTCGTGTCGTTGATCTGATCTAGTATATAGTCAGCGTTTACCTTCCCATCGGTGGAACCCGGAAATCTCGCATCCGCGTAACGGCGGGCGATCACTCCCTGGTAGGTGGGCCAGTAATCTCCTGACCAGGGCGATTCTTTAAGCTTAAACGTCATGAGCCTATTTTTTTCGATATCCTGCAAAGTGCGATACTTAATAGTCTCGGGAATTGAATCTAACCCGTCTGATCCTTCAAATCCCTCTGTATTCATACTGAGAAAATTAAAATGATGAGGGTTATTGGCGAAAGCCCTTGGACCTGGATAGGAGCTTTTAATGCGAACAAACTCTTGATTCGAAGTTACATCTCCGGGAAACCTAGACTCGCCCGAGGAAACAGGCATACCGCTTTGATCCCATTTTGGTGGAACTTGTTTAAGAAATTGAACTGAGTTCTGTTGAAAGCTATTCCAAAGGCTTTTGATCTCATCGGGTCGATCAGCGCTGCCCGTTTGCGCTGCAAGAAATGCGGAAACAAAAGCGAGACTCAATAATGTTTTTCTCTGCGTCATCATCCGACTCCCTTTGAAAAAGGTTAAACTCGACAAGATTTAGTTATATTGCGCATTTGCAACGTCCGGGCCACTGCAAATCAGTCCCCATTTCTCGCTTGCCCAGTTCGATCGCTAATTAATGAAACGCCCGAGTAAAAACAACCCGGAACTTTGCCAAAATGACTCAAAAGTTTCCACAAACCGGGTTTTGGGGGTTAGAATCATAATTATAAATTTCATGGAGGAATTTTTATGATGCGTGTTTGGTATGCACTTTTGATTTTTATCGTCTCTCTAGGTTCAACTTTTGCTAGTGAGACGGATCGAGCGTCACTTTCACACTCGCAGAAGCGAAACCCCTCCGAATCTTATCGAGACGTTCTTAGAAAATATGTAGAAGAGACCAATCGACTCAACCCTCCTCAGAGAAACGGACCCCGCTCGGCAATTGATGCCGCGGTACATTATGAATTTCTAGATTTTTCAAAAGCAGCTAAATGGGAATCGAGCCTACCCGCGATCTACAATGGCTTTACTTCAGTAAGAGATGAGCGCTTTTTATTTGCCAAAAACCAGTCTGATTTCGCTCGAAGGATTCCCTGGCTCTATCCCGATGACGGTTGTTATACCCGATCAGCTCTTCAGGGTATCGAATTAGGCAAATTGGGATACACCCGACCTTCAAAAATATTTGTTTTTGGTGATCTTGAGTTAAGAACTCCAAATCACCCGGATCATCTGGTCACATGGTGGTACCACCAAGCAAACGCGGTTTCGGATGGAAAAAACATTTGGATACTAGATCCAGCAGTTGAGGCAAAAAGGCCCATCCACCTCATTGAATGGCTAACCTCCATCACCCGAAAACCAGACTCCACTTTTATTGCGATCTGTTCAAGTTACACCTACTCTCCTTCACACCCCTGTTTTACTGCAACTCCAGACTTCGAAAAAGGCGCAGAAAAAGACATTAAGGAGTACCTCGACGAAGAATGGAACAGAGTAAAAGACCTGAAACGCAATCCGGATCGAGAGCTAGGTGACAGTCCGCCCTGGAAAGATTAAGATTTCAAAAATCACAGCTAAGTTGCTGTTATTACTAAACTATTAATAGACTAACGCATTGCATAAATATACCGAAAAGTGTATATTAGATTTTAACTGAGGCCGTAGTTTATGCTTAATCTTGCAAGACCTGGTCAGTACCTAACCTTCTTCATTGATCATGAAATCTTTGCACTTTCGGTAGACCAAATTCGAGAGATCACAAAAATTCCAGTGATTACCAAAGTCCCAAACCTTCCTGATTTTGTCGTGGGAGTTTTTAACCTGCGCGGATCCGTAGTGCCTACTTTAGACCTGAGAATGAAACTGAAAAAAAAGCCCCTTGAAGATGGCAGCCTGAGGACTGTGATTGTCCTTCAGGGCGCAAAAGGCCTGGTTGGATGCATCGTGGACTCCGTTTCTGACGTAATCATTCTCACGGACAAAGAGATTACGCCTGCTCCGAGGTTCGTAAACAAGATGACCAAGCAGTTTGTCCTTGGCATCGGAAACAAAAAAGACGCACTGATCATGCTTGTGGATATACTTGCAGATGTCGCCGACAGTCTCATTTTAGATACCTCCCCAGCCGAAGCCAGACCAAAAGCCGCCTAAACCGGAAATTAGGTAATTAAATCAAAATATTATGCAGAGTCTCCCAAGCATGGACTTCATTTTAATGTCATGTTATGCATTGCGTTATTATGAAAACTCAAAAGCTATTTTCAATGGGTGTAGCAATCTTATTCATGGGTTTTTGGATTTCTGCCTCAAGGGGATCTGAGCCCGCGCGGAGTCATGACCGTTCTCAATTGGATGCGGCTTTTGCTGAAAACGAAACAGCCATGCAAAAGGCTGTCGAAACCATTAAAAATCCGAAATCGAGACATGAAGAGGTGGATAGCGCTCTCGACATGCTTATCCATATGGGCAATTTTTATGAGCCAGCTGCCCAGGCACTTCTGAGATATTTGGACCGATCAGACGTAACTACCGAACTGAGAGTGAAAGCTTCTAAGATTTTTTACCTTTTCTTTTACGATAAGCGCGGGTCGCAAAATGAAATTCTTTCATTTCTTATTCGAAGTGATATTCAAATCAGAATCGAAAGGCTCATGCTCTTTGATTCGAATTCAGAAGTCCGAAAATTTACGGCCCAAATTGGGCAAGTTCTCATTTCAAGTTTTGAGAAAGCTGATGCCGAAATCTTGGCTTCGATCTACGTTCCGATCTGGATTGAGGGTTTAAAGCACCCATCACAAGAGCTGAGGCTTGAAATATTTCCGGCTCTCGAAAATTTATCGGTGACCGATTTTTATAAAAAGTCTCCAGAAGTGAAAACCAAGCTTCAGTTGATTTTGGATGCCACGAAGTTAGATCCTGAAGTAGATTTTCCTGATTTCACCGAACTACTCCAAGAAGCCTTAAAGCGCACTCACTGAGTCAGGTAGAGAACACGCAAACCTTACCTATTTTCAAGC
>CAYJBA010000129.1:0-7274 GCA_964367865.1 uncultured Bacteriovoracaceae bacterium
GCAAGGCGGTCTGGTAGATAAGTATATCGGTGACGGCATTATGGCATTTTGGGGGGCTCCCATTTTGTCGCAAGATCACCCAGATCGGGCCTGTCGAACGGCAATTGCCCAGGTGCAGAAAATGGATCAGACTTTTGAGTCCTGGCGAAATAAATACAATCTCTCTCATTTATCGATCCGAATCGGAATCGATAGTGGAAAAGCCATTGTTGGAAACATCGGCTCAACCCACCGAATGAACTATACCATCGTTGGAGACACCGTAAATTTGGCGAGTCGCCTTGAAGGACTTAACAAAGCCTACGGAACTCGGATTTGCATATCCCAAGCAACTCGCTCACAGCTCAATTCCACTTTTGCAGTCAGAGAACTCGATCTGGTCAAGATCCGAGGAATGAATATGGTGATTCATGTCTATGAGCTCATGGGTTACAACGGGCAAAATCCGGACCTCGAAGCGCTTGTTCCCAGATACGAAGAAGCTCTCAGTTTGTTTCGGGCTCGCAAGTTTGGCGAGGCTGAGAAACTTTTTGACCAATGTAGAATTCAGGGGGTATTAGACTCGCCTTCACACACCTTGATTCGACGCTGTCAGATTTATAAAAATAATCCGCCCGATCCGAGTTGGGACGGTGTTTGGGTCCCTGTTAACCAGTGAAATCTAAGCTTTTGCTTTGCCTTCCTTGTCAGCTCATGTGAAGAATATTGTCACAGGAGCTTGATTGAAATCCTATTGTGCCTTACTACTTTTAATCGCCAGCGGGATTCCATCCACGGCGTATTCTCGCCCAGAGTACGCCCTTAGAAATAAGAAAAACTGTTTAGCATGCCATGTCCTGCCGTCTGGCGGAGGGCCCAGGCGCAAATTTGGAAAGATTTTTGGATCTCGGGATTTTCTGCCTGCAAGAACTAGCGATACTGACCTTTACTACGCAGACTTTAGATCCATCTACATGCTCCCCCTGAAAACACCCAAAAATCAAAATAACGGCCTAGCCTTGATGGTAGCGGCCCCTTCGGTCAATGTTCCCATCATAGATGAGCCCGACGTTTCTTCGCTTAGAATGCTAGCAACCGTAGATTTTGGGACATTGTCATCGGGCGCAAGAGAAATACTGTTGCTTTGGCAGCCTAGTTTTAAAGACGGATGGCTCCCTACTTCAATTATGTTTGGAAAGTTCTATTTGCCTTATGGACTTCTTACAGACGAACACCGGACTTATGTGCGCATGCAGTCGAAAACCTCACTTCGAGATTACGAAATGGGAGTGAGCTTAGGTTGGGACGCACCTGAACTTTTACATTTTGATCTTTCGCTTACTAACGGTTTTCAGTCAGCAGGAGGATTTACAAACGCTGATCTAAGATACGCCATTACACCGAACCTGAGATGGAACCCCCCCAATCTTCCTTTTATGCTCGGGGCAAGTTACAGCCGCCACATTAGCGAAAAGGGAGTTAATCCTTATTCGCTTTCCGGTTTCGGTGCATTGTCCTTAGGACGGCTGAGTGGTGGTTTAATAAAAGGGAGTATTTTGGGAGAATACTGCGTCAGTCGTTATTGGAATGAGGCCACTCGTAATGAAAGGATGGGCTTTTTCTATTCCAGTGTAGACACATCAGGATTTCAGCAGGCAGTCAGTGAAAGTCAGTCTGCTGGATATTATATTGAAACTAATCTGACTCTTAACCAAAGATTTACTCTCGTTTATAAATTTGACGATCTCAGACTGGATCTAAGATTTTCTGGCGATTCTTTTCAAAGACATGGTGCAGGCTTTAACTGGCACCTCTTGAGTAACTTAATTTTAATGACCCGCCTTGAAATCGCAGTGGTTCACCGAGAAGCTCTTAAAACCCTTCTGGATGCAAAAGCAGCTCAAAGTGTCGGATTAGCCATGTTACGCCTTTGGTTATGACTCATCTGTCACTTGTTCAAGTGATCGTACCTGACATCCATTTATTTTGACCGTAATTGCTTTCAATCGAGTCACAACTAGTTTAAATTTTGTTCAGATATTCTTTGGAGGCGCCTATCTTATTATTATCATTGTCCTCGCGACTTCTAGTCATGCACCTGATGGTCTTTTTAGCATTTGGATTTGTGACGCTGTCCGCACAAGCCAATGTCGTAGGCACCGGCGCACAAAATTTTAATACCACACCGGGTGGCCTTGACTTTGTCACTGTTCATTCATCCCAGACGCTTCGACCCGGTTTTGTTAATTTTGGATTCCTTTCAAATATTGCCGTTAACTCGCTTCCTTACCTTGAGGAAATCCCTCAAGGGCGCACCGATTTTAATGATCTCCTTTGGGGTGGAGACCTCAATTTAGGCGTTGGTTTACTTGAAAACTGGGAGGCGGGTGTAAGTTTTCCTTTCGTCTTTAAACAAATTGTTAATGCGAGCCAAACTCTCCATGGCGAATTTAGTAAAGCTGGTAATACCGAGGTTCGCTTTCAAACAAAGTATAAATTTTTAGGCGACTCTTTACAGGGCGCGGCCCTAATGGGTTCGGTCAATCTTGATCGGATTAAAAACAATCCCTACACAGGACTCAATGCAGGGCCCAATTTTAATTTAGAACTTGCCATTGACCGCACATGGGGCCGCTTTCATGTCGCAATGAACATAGGTTATCGGTTTACTCACCCCGGAACGGCCGTGCTCGAATCCCCCATTGAGCCGTTGGGCAATCAGTGGATTGCTTCGATAGCCGGCAGTACTCATTTTTTAAAAACTAATACTAGACTGATTACCGAAATTTTTAGCTCCGCACCCGCGACTCCACGAGGTCCCGATGCCAAGCGTAGTTCATCGTCCTTAGAATGGATTTTTGGAGTAAAGCAAATCGTAGACCAGAATATGTCCTTTCATGCGGGTATGGGCACTGAACTTCTCCATGGATTTGCATCTCCGGATTGGCGTTTTTACGCTGGAATCAATTTGGCCTATGGACCATGGTTTGGAATCACGGGTAAACCGCTGACTTTGCTTCCGTCAAGACGCCTTGAAGAGCCCCCGCTTTCTGAAAAACGATTTGTCATTCAGGGCTTATTTTTTCCTTTTGGGTCAGATCAAATTGAACAAGATGTTCTCGACGCGATTCAAGAATTAGTTGAAAGAATTAAATTTGAAGCACCTTATGAAAAAATTATAATCGAGGGCCATACGGATTCGATAGGATCCGAAGAATACAATTTAAAACTCAGTTTAAACCGGGCAGTGGCGATCGCTGAAGTTCTGGTGAAAAAGTACGGCCTTTCGCGCGAAAAAATGCAAACGTTCGGTTATGGAGAAACACGCCCTATAGCTGATAACGGAGACTATCAGGGACGTCACGACAACAGGCGCGTTGAATTTAGAATTATTAAAAATCCTTAAAATGCGTTTAGTGATTTTATTCAAGGCCCCAGCGTTTCAAAACCGAATCCGCTGGTTCGCTCGAAAAGTGCCCGGACGAAAAATTTTGACGAATATCCCACAAAGTCAGCACCTGACCCGTAGATAGCGTCAAGGCATCCGTTCTCAGTTCAGTTTCCAAAACAGTAATCAAATCGGGGCGAGTCCAAGCTTTTCCAGCTACAAAATCGCCTAACAGTACAAACAAATCTGAAATGCTTTTATCTCTCGCTGGGGTACTCCAGTCCTCGTACCCTTTACTTCCTTTAGGACACTGGCCTTTAGAACAAGCTGCGAAGCCTCTCAACACGAAATCTTGGCGATTCGTCACTTTTTCTCGTAAGCGCTGCAAACCCGCTTTAAGTCTCACCATAGGATCGTAATCAGGACCGATGATCTTTAATTCGACAATATCTGAAAAAAACTTCTCCTCACCCATAAATCCCTTGGAGTACTGCTCCCTAGAAAAATAGGGCATTTTAGGACCGGATACCAAGGTCCACTTGCCGTCACTCGATCGGACCGGCCAGCGAAATCGCATAAAGCCACCGCCGACTGCGGCATCGGGTTGGGCACCTTCCCAGAAGGTTCCCATATAGAGCGTCCGAACTTCTCTGGGAATCGTCGAATAGACCATCACCAAGGGAGCAAGTTCCTTGTCCGTAACATTTAATTTGTAGACCACCTGCGTATGCCCTGAGTCCTTTTTGTCGAGATCTAAGAACAAAGCCCCTGGAATCATCGACTCCGCATTGATTTTAATTGGGTAGCTATCTGCTGCAAGCGAATGCGTGTACGTATTCACCATTAGGTAGTTAAGCGCAGCCAAAAATCTGCGATCCTCGTACCATTTTTCTGAGGTTGGAATTCCCAACCAGGACTCTCGGACAGACTCATTTGTAAACCACTGAGAAGACCCCGCCAGGTGATTTGCGGCGGGTAGCCCATATATTCTCGCAAAAATCCATCGCAGAACATACGGAAGATCCGCACAATCCGTTGAAATATGAAGTTTTTTAAGTTGATCGAGAGTGAGTTCGGAGGCAATCCACTCTGAAAATCTGAGCTCCCAGCTCCAATCCCAGATCTCAGTAGCTTTCCAAAGAACCTCACCTGGGACTTCCGAAATACTCTGAAGCAATCCGCTACTTCGGGCAGGTTGAGTCCGGGATTGAGTTAGCCTGAGGCTTTCTGCGATTCTTATTGCTACGGATTCAGCTTCTTTCGAATCTTCAAACCGTTCTTCACCCAACGATTCTTGAAGCTCCCCTGGCTTGACCTCAAACCGAGTCAACACCCACTTGCCATCGTCTTTTCGTAAAGTAACGTATTGATCTGTGCCAGCTGGATCCGTACCTTTCCAAACTCGCTCTGAAGTATTTGTTTCACTTTTCGATGCGCAAGAAAAAGTGAGCGCCGCAAAGAGTGCGAGTCCAAAAATACGTCTCAGGGTAGTCATCACAGAAAACCTCACAGACCGCTTTTATCACAAATTTATACGAAATTGGCAGAAACTTAACGCTATATGTCGTAATTTTTTTTATTTAATATCAACTACTTATAGACACTATCGAAAGCGAGGGTTCTTAATTTTAAATTGATAGAGCTGACGGGCTTCGAGAGCCTTTTTAAATAAGACGGGTTCGAGAATTTGGCCTTCGGAACTAGATGATCTGAGATCCTCAAAAATAGAATCCTCCAAATACCTAGACCTAAAATTAGATTCGGTACTCCTATTTTGCAATCCAATCACGGCGATCAGCTTTTCATCTACGGCGAAAATGGCGTAAAGAGCGATATCGGAGTTCTCGAGCTTATTTTTAAACCGGCTGATGTGCTCTCGAAGCTGTGAGTAAAATAAGCGGGATTCGAGATTTCTATTTTTTATACCAAAGTAGATATTTAATTTGAGGTCACCGCTTATGGGTCTTTTTCCAAACGCCAGCTGCAGGGGAGCTGATTCTAGAGGCGATCGAATCGTATCCGAAATCAACGCCTCTCGACACACGGACTCAGTGGTATTAAAAAGTTCTCCGGGCAGCACCGGAAAAGCTTCGTCTGGATCAGGCTGAGTCAAACTGGTTTCTCGAACAGAAAAAGTGAATACCTGAGACGGTTTTTGAGAACCACCAAATGGATTTACTACGGCATAATAGGATTTTACGCCTGCAGGGACTGCTTGAGGGAGCGTAAAATATTTTAATGTGCTTTCAAATTTTTTTAAAAATTGCTGGTCAGACATTGTTTCTTTTTTTTCGCCTAAACACAGACGAATCTTCTGTTGCGGGCTAGTCTCTATCGGTACCGAAGCGCACGAGTAAAGAAAACCCATCAAGATCATAACTAAACGATTCAACGAGTATGCACGCTGCTGAGTCAAATCGTCGTCTGAATTTGCGTGGACTTCGTTTCTGACCATTTCGCAGTATCCCTCCCTGCACCGATCTTTTTCTCACGAGAAAGAAAAGTATAAACACAAGGAACCACAAAAAGCGTGAGAACAGTTGACACCGTTACCCCACCGATCACGGCGAGTGCCATAGGTACTCGGGTCTCGGCCCCGGGCCCAATGGCTAGTGCAGGCGGAATAGCTCCAACTATAGTCGCGATGGAGGTCATTAAAATTGGCCGGAGTCTGAGCGGACATGCCTCGATCAGAGCCTCGCGTACTCCGACCCCTTTTTCACAAAGCTGGTTGGTAAAATCTACAAGCAAAATCGAATTCTTTTTTACGATTCCCATCAACAGAAGTAATCCAATGGCGCTAAAGATATTTAGTGATTGCCGCCCGATTAATAGCGTTAAAAACGCTCCGGACAAACTAAAAGGTAAAGCCACCAAAACTGTAAAAGGATGAACAAAACTATTAAATTGAGATGCCAAAACCATATAAGAAACAACGAGCCCTAAAATCAAAGCAAATATTAAACCCTCAAAGGATTCCTTAAAAGTCTGCGCGCTCCCACTCATGACTACGCGATAACCTGGTGGCAATATTTTCTTGCCCATCGCCTGAACAGCCTCTATCGCCAAATTCTGTGATGATGTTTTTGCTATATTGGCAAAAATACTAATAGCCCTTTCGCGATCTTGTCTAAATACTGCCTGGACTGTCTTTTTTTCATCAATGGATACGACTTCTGAAAGCGGGATCAACTCCCCTCTATTGTTTCTAACCATGAGTCGTCTGACATCTTCGGCTTTAGTTCTGTCTTTAGATACCAGCCGAACCCGAACATCATATCTATGCCCATTTTTTGAAAATTTTCCGGCTACGGCGCCGCCCACCAACGCATTGACCGTGTCGCCGATATCTCGAACACTCACTCCGCGTGCCCGAGCGCGATCTCGGTCAGGAGTGATCTGGATTTCTGTCATTCCGGCCTGGTAGTCTGTATCAATATCAGTCATTTTTCCGGAATTTTTCATCTCATCCACAAATTTTTGTGACAAACTCACTAATGTGTCCCAATCCCCTCCTCGAATCGTAAATTCGAGCGGAAATCCCCCTCGTTTGCCAGAAAAAGCGTTAAGAGACATGTCCTGAACGAAAATTTTCATGTCTTTAAACTGTGCCGTGCCTTTTCTCAAGACGTCAGCTAATTCTATTTGAGTTAATCGTTTACCTTTTTCGATGTTAACGGGTCGCTGGGAATAGGGCTTAAACGTAGCAAAAAGCATCCCAGTGTTGATCTCTCCACCGCCAAAGCCGCCGATAGCGCCGAAATAGGCCTCGGTTTCAGGTCTTGCCATTAAGAACTTTTCAACGTCTTTAAAGTGGTTGTCCGTAAACTCTAGTGAAGAACCTACCGGAGTTTGCACTCGAATCATAAGGCGTCCCTGATCCTGAGAGGGTACGAATTCCTTATTG
>CAYJBA010000130.1:0-3262 GCA_964367865.1 uncultured Bacteriovoracaceae bacterium
CTGGGATCAATTTAAGTGAGTCTGAGATTCAGATCACCCCAGAGAGAGTCAGCCCGGATCGGGTGAAGGCGCTGGAGCAGGAACTAGTGGTGAGGCCGGGGAATCCGGCGAGTCCCCACATTCGAAATTTTTGTCTTCGGATTCTTCGGTGGTAGCTCTTGCACAGGCGCTCGAATCAAAGATGTCGACTTCTATGTGACACTCAAATACGGCGTCACTTTTCGCGGCAGGTATACTTACGCCAAAGCCACTAAATTTTAACTTGCTGACTCCTTTTGGGGCAAGGTGTTCAGGCATAGTTAAAGTGCATTTCTTAGAATGAGATGAAGAATTTCCGAAGCAAAATGCAAAAGGAGCCCCAATCGTTAGAGCGGTAAAAAAAATAGCTGCGAGCGACGTAATACGGTTCATTTTTTTAAGCATCTGCAAGGCCCTTTTGTCGGGGTGATATAACAAAAATGACCACATGAGTCAAAAAGAATATAAGATGCGGAGAAAAGCGTAAATAATATTGTAATTACATATATTTATAAATATTAGGTCTGTACCCTATCCTTGTATTTAGGGCCTAAAAACCCAGTCAATAGCTCCATGGGAAGAGGAACGATCGTATGGGTCGAATGCTCACTCGCAATCTCACGTAACGTTTGAAGGTAGCGAAGCTGCAAAGAAATTGGGTGTTTTTCCATGACGTCAGCTGCCTCGGCCAATTTTCTAGAGGCCTGAAGCTCCCCCTCAGCGGCGATAATCTTTGCGCGCCGCTCGCGTTCTGCCTCTGCTTGCTGGGCCATCGCTCTTTGCATTTCGGTGGGAAGGTCGATTTGCTTGACCTCAACATTTGTAACTTTTACGCCCCAAGGACCCGTTTGTTTATCCAAAATGTCTTGTAGGCGATGATTAATTGCTTCGCGATCCGAAAGCAGTTCGTCGAGTTCAACCTGACCTAAAACGGAGCGCAATGTGGTCTGCGCAAGTTTCGAGGTCGCCATCAAAAAATTTTCAACTTCGACAACGGCGCGATTAGGATCAACGACTCTAAAATAAACGACTGCATTTACTTTAATCGTCACGTTGTCTCGCGAAATGACATCTTGAGGTGGTACATCTAGAGTGATGGTTCTTAAATCGATTCGCACCATATTATCGATGATCGGAATCAAAATGATTAATCCCGGACCTTTCGCGCCGATGATTCTCCCTAGTCGAAAAATGACTCCCTTTTCGTATTCGTTTAATACTCTGAGGCTCAAGGATAAAAATACGATCACCAAAGCGACGAAAACAAAAAATCCAGTAGAAAACATATCCATTCTTTCTCCGTGTTATTGAAGGGGAAGGCCAAGTTCCTTGGCCACTGTTTTCAAATCTTCCCATGCTTCTTTTTTTGATGAAGGGTTTCTAAGAAGGTAAGCCGGGTGGTAAGTGGGCATGAGTTTCGCTCCTCTAAAGGGATAAAATGTTCCGCGAAGGTCCGAAATTCTCGTCTCAGTTTGAAGCAGAGTCTGAGAAGCAAACTTGCCTAGCGCAACGATCACTTTTGGGCGGATGAGATCAATCTGTCTAAAAAGAAAGGGACTGCAAGCCTCGATCTCATCGGGTTCGGGATTTCGATTTTCGGGCGGACGACATTTCACAACATTACAAATATAAATGCGATCGCGCGACAATCCCATGGCTTCAATCATCTTATCTAAAAGCTGGCCCGCGCGCCCAATAAAGGGCCTTCCTTGCAGATCCTCTTGTTCGCCTGGAGCTTCGCCCACAAACATTAAATTTGTTTTAAAAGCGCCGTCGCCAATGACTATGTTATTTCGTCCAGAACAGAGTTTGCATCGTTTGCAACCATCAAGGTCTGCGGCCAATGATTCGTGTGAATCTTTTTTTGCCATGACAAGAGAGTTTTTAGGAAGAACATCGGTCCATCGCGAACTGAGTCGAGTCATGCGGAGGACTATCATTGAATTGAGTTAGAATGTCTATTCTGAATTAGGATTTTACGCTTAATTTGCGGCTAAGCGTCATAGAAACGATAAATTTAGTCGCAATCGGAAGCAGGCCCAAAGCAGAAAGCGAAAGAAGGATTCTGAAGGTTAAAATGTCATTGAGGCTTTGAATTTGGGCCAGCTGAGTTCCAGCGTTTACGTAGATCACAGTGGCAGGAAGCATTCCCAACTGGCTCACCCACATAAAAGTCCAACTCGGCAAGGAAGTGAGACCCATGAGAAAGTTGACCACGAAAAATGGAACGACGGGGAGGAGTCTTAAGACGAGAAGGTAAAGTCTCCCGTCTTTTTTAACTCCCTCATTTACCATTTTTAGATTTTTAGAAAATCGCTTTTGAACCCAATTTCTTAAGACATATCTCGAGATTAAAAATGCGCATGTCGCACCTAAGGTACTTGCAAAGGAGACGAGAATCGAACCTAAAAGCACTCCAAAAATAGCGCCGCCTCCGAGTGTGAGAATCGTCGCCCCAGGTAAAGACAAAGCAGTCACCCCGACATACGTCACGAAATAAATCAGACAGACAGTGTATGGATGGGCCAAGAAGTAATGATTTAATCGAGTTTGATTGGTTTTGAGTCCGTGCAAGGTCAGGATCGAGGACAGATCATAATGGTAGAAAAGATAAAACACACCGCAAGAGGCTATGACCCCGAGCAGGACCCGAAAAATTTTTTTCATCCTTAGTTTATTGCAGGCGATGAATAATTTGTCGAATTTTTGTAGAGCATTCGGGACAGCGAGCCGTTTCTTGCGTGACGTTGCGGCTAAAATCAGTCACATAACTAAAATGAAGGTTGGCGCCGCAAACGCCACAGTGTGTGTAGCGTGCGATTACATCTTTTGCGGCGCCGAAAAATAGCGAGAGGTCGTCAGAATCAACGTTATTTTCTTCAACCGGAATATCGCTTCTCTCATCCATTTTTTGTTCCCCCATCCGCTTCTCAATTGAGCCTCGTTGTGGTTGCGAGTCCCTGGCGAAACTCAGTTCGCCTTACAAAAGACATTTCGGCTGAATGTGGGGGGCTCTAAACGGGAAAGATTTTCCTTTTATTAACGCGTCACATTATTTTCTAAGTTTAGGTGTTTGAATTACCTTTGTTCCCGTTTAATCTTCAATAGATGAGGCGTATTTCTATACTTTGGAGGAATTCTGTTTTTAAGCACCGATGCCTCTGTGCTTTATTCGCAATAGGATCATTGTTGCCGAGTTGGGCCCTGGGACAGGAGTTTCCGCCGTTCAAGTTGGGTCTTAGTA
>CAYJBA010000130.1:3272-7245 GCA_964367865.1 uncultured Bacteriovoracaceae bacterium
ACTCAAATTGTATCGGCCGGATTTGACGTAATTCCGCGCGGAAGCGGTCAAGAGGCGAACAAGTTGCAATACCGTCCTGCGCAATCCAATTACGCCGGCGTGATTTTGGGCTACCGCTGGCTCGCAGGAACCGTGGCATTCGCTTTTCCTGCTAAACCAGAAATTCGGGCAGTCGAGGGCGTCAGTAAATACAGGGATTATAGATTATCTTATTACACGAAGAGATTTGGAGGAGAGGTCAGTTACACGAGGTATATGGGATTTCTCATTGGAAACAGCAGTACTTTATCGGCTGCAACGCTCAATGGGGCAACCTATTACCAGATTCCAGATCTAGAAACTTTGGGCTTTGGAGCTACGGTGATGTACGTTCTTTCTGCCGGGAGTTTTTCGCTTGCCTCCGCAGTAGATCAGTCTGAGCTTCAAGAAAAGTCAGGTGGGGCCTTGCTTTTGGTGAGTACCTTTAGACAGCAAAACGTAACTTCGAATGATGCTTGGATCCCAACTGAAAAAAAACCGCTCTTTGGAACTGACCAGAATATCAGTCGCGCGTTTACTTCAGCGTTAGCAGCTGGTGCGGGTTACGGTTACAACTTTATTCTTGGCGATGTATTTGCTTCAGGACTCCTGGCGCTTTCGTTGGGATATCAGCATATTTCTTATGCGAATGCAGGTTTAGATTTGAGCGGCAACTCCATTGATCCCAATGTCCACTTGAGAATGGCATTGGGGGCAAACGCTCTCAGATTTTTTATCACTCTCGGAGTCTACGCAGATTATTACGTTCACCATTCTGAGTCACTTCAGCTTAATACGGGGATCTATGGAGCTACACTCGCGGGAGGTTTAAGATTTTAGAGATGACTTTTCGAGACCCCCAGAAAAAACTCATTGCGCTTGCGCTGGGTATTTCTTTATTTTTCATGGGTCGGTGGTTAATTCAGAGAGTGGTAATTCAAAATAATCCCACCGACAAGAATTTGGTGGATTTACATGCACATGTTGGTTGTTTAGATGGTCCGTTTAGCGACTGCTTTATTTCAAAATCTATGAAAAGCAGTTTTAAGTACCAAGTTTATTTGAGGGCGTTGGGCACTACCGAGCGAGAATTGCGCGAAAAAGGGGCTTCGGTTCTATTTAAGAATCTCAGTGACGGGATCAAAGCATCACGGAGAATAAAAAAAGCAGTCGTTCTCGCATTAGACGGAGCGGTGAAAGACGGAGTTTTGGACCGGACTCGTACTGAGCTTTACGTACCCAACGAGTACGTGGCTCAGGAGATTTTGAAGTTTGATAATTTACTCTTTGGCGCGAGCATCAATCCCTACCGCAAAGATGCGCTTAAGCGGCTTGAGTGGGCGCGGGAACATGGGGCCGTGTTGGTCAAATGGATTCCGTCGATTATGTTTATCGATCCGGCAGATCCTAAAATCATTCCGTTTTATAAAAAGCTCTTAGAATTGAATCTACCACTCTTGGTTCATACGGGTGATGAGCGAACTTTTACTCAAGCCGCAGACGAATTTTGCGATCCCAAACGACTTGAACTTCCACTCAGTCTCGGTGTGCGCGTGATTGCAGCGCATCTGGCATCGACGGGTGATCGGGAGGGAAAATCAAACTACGAGCGACTTACCGCGCTAAAAAAGCGTTACCCCAATCTTTATGCGGATATTTCGGCGTTAACTCAATACAATCGCCTCGGCGTATTGGCTCACGCCATTAAGAGTCAAGAATGGAACGGCCGACTACTTTATGGTTCTGATTGGCCCCTTCAGTTTTTTCCATTGGTTTCGCCCTTGTGGCATGTTGTGCACGGAGATTTGTCTCTCTGGCAGGCGTTTTGGATTGAACTATCAAGTGAAAATACCTGGGATCGAGATGTGCTCCTCAAAGAGTATTTGGGTGCGGACGCTCAAATGCTTGAGGATTCTTCGCGCTTTTTAAACAACAAAAATTGATTAATTTCAAACGGTTGAATAAGTGGATTTTTTTAGTCTTGCAATAACTTTCAATCCGAAATATAACGCATTGCATTAACAAACTGAACAGTCTTTGCCGAACACCCAAAACAGAGGGCTCGAGTAAGGATTTTCGAAGGATATTAGGAGAAATGAAAATGAAACCGATTTATTTGACGATTTTTGCAATGTTGAGTCTGGCTACGATTGAAACTAAAGCCCATGCGTTTATATGGGAATGCGAATATGTGCGCGATTGCAGAACCGACGGTGGAGCGATGATGCTTTGGACTTTGAGCACTACTCTTACTGGCCCGTTGGCGATTATCTTTGATGGCGAAATCAATCTCAGCCAGTCAGAAGCACGCGAGATCGTTCTCTCGCAAGCTGATCAAGTTTTAAATGGTCAATCGAGCGCGATCGCCGGAAGTAACTACGTTAATGTTCTGGCCAAGAAATACGGCGCAAAAGATGACGAAGCCATGGCTCGCGCGCTCCGTGCACTGGATGCGTGGGGATCAGAATTTAGCGACGAAAATATCCGCGAAGCTTTGAGGTAAAGTAGGAGCAGACGTTCATCGGACCGAGCGTTGGGAATGGGCGCTGGGGCTTTTTAGTCTCGGCGCTTTTTTTTGCCCGTAGCGCGACTGGCGTTTTGACAATATAGATCAAATATTAGAAAATATTGAGTTAAACATTTAAAATAATTAATAAAAATCAATCACACCATTAGTTGACAATATCACACCACTATTGTAAACACTCTCAGCGTTGAGGTTGTGCATGAGTGGCTATTCGTTCCAAAAATTACTGCTATTGATCCGAAGCGGAGTGTTACTTCTTCCGTTCCTTCTTGGATCTCTATCTTATGCAGGCGTTAAATTTGACCGTAACGAAATTGGCGATCTCGCTTTAGTCGTCGCAAGCTCTCAAGGGCTTGGTGTTTCGTCCTTTGGGCACGCGTTTTTAAGAATTCAAAAAAAAGCTGGAACCTGGTCATCTACAGATTACGTCATCGAGATTGCGGCTTTTAACGGAACTGAGGATTTTAGCATTTTCCGCGGTCTGGGATTTATCTCATCTTACCCGGCTCGAATGTCTGTCTTAAGTTACGCCCGAATGCTCGATCTAAAAACGAGAGAAGAACTTCGAGATCTCGATAACTATGTTTTAGATCTCAAGCCTGAACAAAAAGAAAAGGCGCTGGCAGTCATTGAACGTCTATCTGACCAAGAAAATGTGGGTCAGTACGCTTTTATTACGCAAAACTGCGCGAGCTTTATCTCAGACATCCTCAGCGAAGCGGGCATTGAATATTTGCATGGAATTACGGCCAATGTTCCGAGCGGGATGCCCGGAAAACTCGAAGAGCTGGGTTACATCAAAGCTAAATTTAAGGATCGTAGTGCGGGAAGGATTCGAGATCTACTTTTGCAGAAATTTCCACAGCCAGAAATAACGGATGAGCAGATCGCACTGATCTGGCCTTCGATTCAAAAGCAATTAGGCTCTGAATCCATGGAAGATCGGGTGCTCGGATACCTTAAGCTGCACTACATCTCAAGATTGGATTCGAGTTCACAAGAACTCAAGAGACAGTCAAAATCCCTTCTGCGTCAGTTCATTATGCAAGAGTCCGCCGATTTTCGAACAGATTTAAGAAAGACTTTCTTAGAAGATGCCGGGGCAAAATCCATTTCTGTATTTCCACTTTTCAATAAAACTTTAAGAATGCTTGATCTCCGTGCAGTGGGTAAACTCAAGCTTGAAGGCGACCGAAACGGAGCATTCGTTCGAGTAGGAAATGCTTCTACAATCGCGGGGCCTAAAGCGGGTCCGCCAGCCGATGATCGCGTGCCAGTTCCGCAACTTCGTTTCGAAATGGATCAGGGGCTTTTTTACTTTTTGGGAACTACCCAGGGTGATGACAAACTCGTGGGAGCGGTGTTTTCGAATCATGTCTGGGAAGGCCGCTTTTTTGTTCCGGGCGTTTCGTTGTTTTATGAGGTGGT
>CAYJBA010000131.1:0-7241 GCA_964367865.1 uncultured Bacteriovoracaceae bacterium
TTTTTCCTTTTGTAAAGAGATACCACCCCCAACTGTCTTGAATATAGCCATTTTCAGGCTTAAGGCCGATCGCTTTTTTGAGCATCTTTTCAGCATCGTTGAGACGAATTCCCTTTTGTGTCCATGTATACCCAATGTAATTGAGCGCATCGACGTTTTGTGGATTGACCTGAAGAATGGCTTCCATCTGCTCAAGGCCCTTATCCTGATCTCCTTGGCGGTCATAAAGGCTTCCGAGATAGTAGCGAACCTTTTCGTCTTCCGGAAATTTCTTCGAAGCAGCTTCAAGTATACGAATGGCACCAGTAATGTCCTTGGTTTCTTCTTGTAAGTTCGCTTCAAATACCCAAAACGAAGGTGTGTTTGGGGATTTTTGAATTGCCGCGTGGATATAGGCTTTAGCCTCGTCCATTTTTTTGGTCTCTTTTAGGAGAAAAGCCACATGGAGCGCCGAATCGGCGTATAACTTTGAGTCAGGACGAATTTCCTTTAACTCGTTGATCGCAAGATCAAACTGCTTGGTTTCTTCGTAAATACTTCCCAAATAGTAATGAATGCGATCTGAGTCGGAATTTTTCTGAAGAATTTTCTTAAAAATGGCAATTGCTTGGTCGTATTGTTTCAATTCCATTCGAACCAGTCCGAGCTTTACTTTTACATTAAGATCTTCGGGGTCTGAGTTTTCAACCGTCTGTAAAAAAGCGACTGAGTCCGCATATTTTTCTTCTTTAAGTAAAATCGTGGCGATTCGGCTAGCGGCTGTAATGTCCTGATTTTCGTCGTATAAAGTTTTATAGGTGGCCAGAGCATCTTTATTTCGGCCCTTTTCTTCATAAAGGTAGCCAAGGGCCAAGTAGGCTTGGTTAAATCCTGTACGAATTTCGATGGCCTTTTTAAATGCAATGATAGCCTCGTCGGTGTGGTCGACATTTTGCTCTGCGCGCCCTAAGTAATACCAAGCTAGAAATGAGTCAGGGGATTTTTTAACGAAATCCTTTAACAACCGCGAGGCATCCGCGCCGCGTCCTGATTCGACAAGAACCTGCGCTTTAAAAATTGTAGCCTCTTCGTGTTTTGGATCCGACTTTAAAACTCGGTCGTACTCAACGAGAGCGGCATCATTATCGTGTGAGGTTGAATAGAGCCCTGCCAACATCAATCTCGCGTCGATAAAATTTGGATCGTGATGAAGTGCTTCTTTGCAAGACTCCATCGCTGCTGTGATCATACCTTTTTTAATATATTCAGTCGCAAGCCGCGTGTAGACGAGCGGCGCGGCTGGATCGAACATCAACGTGAGTTTAAATTCTTCAATTGCGCGATCTGGATTTCCTTCTGCGACGTAAGCCTGCGCCATACTGAAATGATATTCGGCATTGGCTTCAGTATTTTTTTGAACTGTTTTCGCGCCTTTCTTACCCTCTTCGATTTGCGCTTCAGTTGGAGCGGGGGAAGTCACGTTTTCTCGCTTTTCAGAAGCTGGATCGCGATTTGGCGCTTCTTCGAATTCCTTGAGAAGCTGCTTACCAGAACATCCGGAGTAGCAAGTTATCAAAATCATTAACAAAACGGATTTTTTCATGGGACAAGTCCCCTCCAAGTTACGAATCGACTTTTCTTGGAGAAAACTGAAAGAATTCTAAAAACTATGACTAAAAAGATAAAAAAACCCTCCGAGAGGGCTTGCGTTGCTCCATAATATATGCTTTATTCCCCGCGTTAGGCACATCTTGTCTACCGGGGTTTGGCCGCCTAGAGCGGGGCTTGACTTTAGCGCGGCGGGTTGCTATTTGCCTAAAAGAGGGCTTGTGACACAATGTGACGTAATAGTCGTAAGTGTCAATAATCTCTCGCTAAAGAAGGGACTTAAATTTTTAATCAGTAAGAGACTTAACGCAGTTGTATGTTGAGTCAGCGTTAACAAGGGGGAATTGAATCATGAAGGAAACAAAGATTATTAAGCGCTATCAGAATCGCAAACTCTACGACACGCATGAATCAAGCTACGTGACGTTGGACGAAATTGCGAAAATGATCAAAGGCGGCGAGGACCTCCGTGTCATCGACAATAAGACCAAAAACGATATCACGGCAGCTACTTTGACCCAGCTTCTCTATGAAAGCGAAAAGAAGTCTAAGACTCAGCCTTCGGTTGATCTTTTGAAAGAAATCATCCGTCATGGTGATGGCTCTTTCTCTGGATACATTCAGGCTAAACTCAGCTCTGAAATCGCTAAATTTGAAACAGACACCTCAAGTGCTTCAGTTGCTGCACGCGCTGCTAGCCTAAATCAGTAATAATATACTGATTTGGTCTGTTTTTTCTGTCCTACTGGAATTAATTCCTGACTGAAATTTGCGTCGGGGAAAAAAGACCGGTAGAATTTAAGAAGTATGAAGAACTTCTTTTATAGACAGAAAAGTTTAGTTTTAAAAACTGCGGTACTCGTCGAAGCCCTTGCACTCATCAGCTTACTCCAAGCTGTAGAAAGCAAGGCTTCTTCGGGCCCCAGTTGGGCATCACAACCCACCTGGTCGGCAACTCAGTCAGACGATGACTCGCCAGCGCCCAGAAGATCCTCTCGAACTTCCCGATTTACCAATCAAGTTGCTCCGTATACACCCGGCTCAAATAACTTAGCCTTTGACGTGGGTCAGGTTTTTTTAATGGGCGACCTTGGAAGTAGCTATTCGGATAACATTGGCGCGCAGATTCATTATACATACGGTGTCAGCGATCTTTTTGGGTTTGATTCTAGCTTAGGGTACTCAGAGCATTCTGATAGCCGCTTTTCGATGACTACGCTTCTCACAGGGTTGCGCACCAATCTGAGCTGGTACGACAAAGTAATTCCCTATGTTGTATTCGGACTTGGTTTTTATAAGCCCAGCTATACCTATGATCTAGGCGGCGCGATTCAATCCATGTCTCCCGTATTATTTGGAGTACATCTGGGGCCCGGTGTTGATCTAGAATTAACGAAACAGCTCTTTTTTGGGGCTTCGATTACGTTTCACGATGTCTTTGGCGGCAGAAGAACCGCTCCTAATGGTAAAGTTCAAGACGTAGGTGGAACCTACACTTCATTTCTTCTTCATGCTGGAGTTACTTTTTAGCTGAGCTTGAGGCGTTAATTAGCTCATTCAAAAGGTCGGGATCAACTTTATACTCTTTCGTGCAAAAATCGCAGCGTACCGTCGCACCTTTTTCCTCAAGCATTGCTCGCATCTCAGCTACGCCCACAAGCGTTAGTGCTCGCCTGACTCGATTCCAACTGCACCGACACTCAGTGTGTACTGGACGATCTTCTACAATCAAAAATGGAGTATCTTGAAAAATCTGAGCCAAAATACTCATTGGCTTCGGATCTGAACTGATCATCTTGCCTAGCGAATCTATTTCATGAATGTGTTGATCAATAATTTTAATATCATCTGAAGTTGCTCCACTCATGGCCTGTACCAAAAACCCCCCAGCTGAAACCACTTTTTCTCTCGCTAAATTAACAACCAGTCCCACTGCAGAAGGCACCTGCTCGCTTTGGTGCCAATAAAAAGTTAGATCTTTCGCCAAATGACCGGTTACTAGCGGAACTGTACCTACATAGGGCTTTTGCGCCTCTTGGTCTTGCGTTTTGAGTACGGATAAAAGACCACTTCCCCAAGGTCCTATGTCTTCTGAAATGGGCGCTATTATTTCGTCGGGTCCACGCGGAATGATATAACCTCTCGCCGATCCCTCTGGATAAGCTTCAATCAGAGCCTGCTTTACGACTCCGGTACCCTGGATATTTAAATTTACCCTCTCGCCGGCTCTACAGTAACAAGCCGTTAGCAGGGCTCCCATGGTCGCTTCTCCCAAAGCCCGTGCGTCTTCGCCTTTTATATTATGAAGTTCTGCGAGAGAGCGAACGAGTTCAGTCGCATCTAGAGCAACACCACGAATATTGCTTTGCGTTGAAACTACTTTGACCCAGTGCGATTCTCTTCTCGCCATTTAAATCGAGTAACACATCCCTTTTGATTTCACGAGTTGCATCTCCAAACGATAACTGCTAATTATTGGTCTACCTAAAAACCTCGTTCGCGAGGGGGGCACTTTTTACCACCCGGGCCATTTGTTCAGAGGGTCTAGTTGGCGAATTTTTCGGCCCATTACATGAGCACCATTTTGTGTTTTGTAATGTTGGAGGAAAAATGTCGTCACGTCTTATATCTATAGTCTTTGTACTATTGCTTTACATTTCTCAATCATCCGCATTTTCAAATGAATTGAAAAATCCAATCGGAGATTTCTATATTCATTCGACAAAAGAAGAGCGCCTTGCGCATCGGATGCACAAGTTTGGGGTCCGTCATTTCTTAGGAAATGAAGGCGTCGCGCACCTGAGTCCGCTAGCTGAAGATCATTCGAAGAAACTGGACCTTGGTTGTGAAGTCACTGGTTATTGGGAGATTTATCTTCAAAAAGGTAACACGAACTTCCCAGTGGGTTTCGAAGTTACGCTAGATTGCAACGACGCTCCAACGCCGGGACTCGCTCTTTATTTCGATTTAGATGATCGATTTCTAGGCAGTTTTGATTTCGGGCATTAACACTCGGCAATGACAATCCGGTTTCGCGAACACGCCCTCCCTTTGTTTACTCAAAAAAAAAGGCCCCAGGATCTCTCCCGGGGCCTTTAATTTTTTCACACTCTTTCGAGTCGTGATTACATCATACCGTCCATACCACCCATGCCGCCCATACCGCCGCCCGCAGGCATGCCGGATTCTTTCTTAGGCTTTTCAGCAATCATGGTTTCGGTCGTGAGCATCAGGCTTGCGACGCTTCCAGCGTTCTGGAGAGCGCAACGAGCAACCTTAGCGGGGTCGATCACGCCCGCAGCAATGAGGTCTTCATACTTCTCAGTGAGAGCGTTGAAGCCAAATGCTGGGTTCGGGTTGTTGGCAACTTTGTCGACAACGATTGAACCTTCGAAGCCTGCGTTGCCAGCAATCTGACGAAGAGGTTCTTCAAGCGCACGTCTAATAATATTGACTCCAGCTTGCTGTTCAGGCGAAAGACCCTTGAGAGCATCAAGAGCTTTTGCGCCACGAAGCAACGCTGTTCCGCCGCCAGGGACGATGCCTTCTTCAACTGCAGCGCGGGTTGCATTGAGGGCGTCATCAACGCGAGCCTTCTTTTCTTTCATTTCAACTTCGGTAGCAGCACCTACATTGATCACGGCTACGCCGCCAACCAACTTAGCTAAACGCTCCTGAAGTTTTTCGCGATCATAGTCAGAAGTTGTTTCTTCGACTTGGCCACGAATGGTCTTTACGCGAGCTTCAACTTCGGCCTTCTTACCAGCGCCATCCACGATCGTTGTGTTGTCCTTGTCGATCGTGATCTTCTTAGCCTGGCCGAGATCTTCTAAGCGAGTTGCTTCGAGTTTGTGACCCATGTCTTCGGAGATCACTTTACCACCGGTGAGGGTAGCAATGTCCTGAAGCATTTCTTTGCGGCGATCACCAAAGCCAGGAGCTTTAACAGCAGCGACTTGGAGAGTTCCACGCAGACGGTTTACAACGAGAGTTGCAAGAGCTTCGCCTTCAACTTCTTCTGCGATAATGAGAAGAGGCTTAGAGCGTTGAACAACCTTTTCTAGCAAAGGAAGAAGATCCTTCATCGAGCTGATCTTCTTGTCGTAAATCAGGATGTAAGGAGTTTCGAGAGCGACTTCCATCTTCTCCGGGTTCGTTACAAAGTAAGGAGAGAGATAACCGCGGTCAAATTGCATTCCTTCAACCACATCGAGAGTCGTTTCAGCGGTCTTGGATTCTTCGACCGTGATTACGCCTTCTTTGCCGACCTTTTCCATCGCTTGCGCGATGATGTTGCCGATGGTGGAATCGTTGTTTGCAGAAACGGTCCCAACTTGAGCCACTTCTTTTTGATCCTTAATTGGCTTAGCAATTTTTTTGATCTCAGCAATTACAGCATCAACAGCTTTGTCGATTCCGCGCTTGAGTTCCATTGGGTTATGGCCTGCGGCAACAATTTTTGCGCCTTCGCGATAAATCGCTTGAGCCAAAACAGTAGCAGTCGTGGTGCCATCACCGGCGTCATCATTGGTTTTAGAAGCAACTTCTTTAACCATTTGAGCGCCCATGTTTTCGAACTTGTCAGAAAGTTCGATTTCTCTTGCGACCGTAACACCGTCTTTGGTGACATTCGGAGCGCCGAAAGATTTCTCGATTACTACATTGCGGCCTTTAGGACCCAGAGTTACCTTTACTGCGTCAGCCAATACGTTGACGCCATTGAGAATCGCGGAACGTGCGTGCTCAGCAAATCTTAGTTCTTTAGCGGACATGATAAACCTCCTAGAAATTAGTTGGACGAAATAATGCCGAGAATATCTTCTTCGCGCATCATTAGAAATTCGTCGCCGGCAATTTTGATTTCGTTGCCGGCATATTTACCAAAAAGGCCTTTGTCGCCCTTTTTGACATCCAAAGGACGGATCTTGCCGTCTTCGGCAACTCGGCCTGTTCCCACAGCGATGATTTCGCCCTGAGCTGGCTTTTCCTTGGCGGTATCTGGAATGATAATTCCACCCTTGGATTTTTCTTCTTCGTTAAATCGCTTTACCAAAACGCGATCGTGTAATGGTCTGACTTGCATATGAGTTCAACCTCCTGGTTCAATGGCTAAACTAATTTTATCTGTTGTGATGTCACCAGAAGTACTAACCCCCGGATTCACCGACTGGAACGGCTTCGGTATACCCAATAGGCAACCTAACCCCTCCGAAAGAAAAATTCTTTCATCGGTTATATTGGCCATGGAGATGACTTTGTCAACCTGGCACTTCTAAAATTTGAAGATTCGCTTATCTTGGAGCAGCCGCTTTACGAACCCCCGCTTATGATGCAAATTCTAATTCAAATTACTCAATTATTTCAAATACTAGCCATAATTACACATAGTTGACAAATAAAGTCAAATTGACTAGTATCACCGGGCGTTTCTTTAGCGCCCAAGAAAGTTGGATCGGAACCCGATGGATTTTAAAGCAATTCTAAAAATTATTGTATTTTTGGTGATCGGCTGGATTGCTTTGCCTTATTCTGCTTACGCTTCACAAGCCCCGACCCAAGATACTTTTTCATCTATGGAGGGCGCCAACGAGGCTGAACAAAAAGCGCCAAAGCCCGAAGCAGTTCAGATGATCAAACCAGAAAATGAAGAGACT
>CAYJBA010000132.1:0-7210 GCA_964367865.1 uncultured Bacteriovoracaceae bacterium
TTTCGGAATTTTGGATCAGACTGGAACTCGCTTAGACCTTCAAGGCGACTATATGGATGTGAGTGTTTCGGTTGACGGAAATTTAGTGGCTAATCGACTCCCTGCGACGCTTCGAAATTTACCCGTAAATTCGCCCATTCGAGTTCAAGTCGAAGGGCATAATGGCCTTTACGAACAAGAAATTTTACTCAGTAAAAATGAGGTACGATCTTTACCCATCGTTCTCAAGCCAAAAGAGACAAAACGCATGGTTACATTGAAACTCAATATCAATCCCTTACTCGGTTCAAGACCTAGAATCATGCTTAATAACGAGATCATCGATCCCGGTTATCCAGCAGCCCGGGTGCCGGTTGATTCTCATCTAGAACTTCTGATTCGCAGACCAGGATATCGATTTTTAAAGCGCGAATTTACGATCGAATCCTCCAGATTGGCGCCGGATCAGAGAGATGTTTCAATAGAAATTCCGCTTGAGCCCGTTAAAATGGGATCGTTGACTCTTCATTCGACACCTAGCTCAAAACTTTATATCAGTGTGGACGGTGAGGAGCTCATCAGAGATATCCCACTTGAAAAAGAGCCATTTCCTGTAGGGACCTACACGATACGTTTAATCAATAAAGAGCTAGAGATGGAAAAAACACTTTCGTTGACCATCCGCGATGGACTAAATACAAATCTAGGTACGGTCAATCTTGATTTGAATAAGAGATAGTGCCACGGAGTCTTTCAAGACTCGTATTTGTACCCCACTCCATAAATCGAAATAATATGCTTTGTCAGAGGGGGGATTTTTCTTCTGAGTGCTCGAATATGAACATCGATGGTTCGATCATTGGTTTTCTGAGATTCGTCACGCCAGACATCCTTTAATATGTCTTCGCGCGAAACGACAGTTCCTACTTTGGCGGCGAGGCATCTCAAAATATCAAATTCGGTGAGAGTCAGCTGAGCTTTTTTTCCGGCAAACGTGACTTCCCGACTTGCGGGATCAATATGCAAATCACCAATCTGAATGGGCTGAGTCGTGTTCTCCGCGCTTTTTCTTAACCGTGCGCGAATTCTTGCCAGTAATTCTTTATAATCAAATGGCTTCGGGATGTAATCATCGGCACCGGTCGAAAGGCCCTGAGTAATATCTCCGACACTGTTTTTAGCGGATAGAAAAATAATGGGAATCCGCTTTGTTTTTTCGTCTTTTTTGAGAAGGCTACATGCATCGTAGCCGCTCAAGACGGGAAGCATGATATCGAGCAAGATTAGGTCAGGCGCCTTGTTTCTAGCATAGTCAATTCCAATCACGCCGTTTTCTGCGGTAATGATTTCAAACTCTTTGGCTAACATCGCCCCTAAAAAGCGGCGTGTGTCTGCGTTGTCTTCAATGATTAAGATACGATGCTTTTCCATAGTTCTGGATCAACATTTGTATTTTTACAAAAGTCGACCACTGCCTTTCTTAAGATTTCGTAATGTAAGGTTTCGTCCTCAGCCCGCCTGGGTTTGTCAGAGTCCATAGCCAATGACAATAGCGCGCGCTCTAAGGCGGTTTGCCGCTTTACTAACTCTTCATTTTCTAATTTATATTTCAAATTTTGCTCTGGGTCTCGATTCGTGATTTTACCGTGCGCAACTCTCAATTTTTTTTCAGTTTCAACAATCTGCTTTTTAAGAGACTCAATGCGTGCCGCGGCCTCAACTTCGGGCGAAACTTTTTGAGAGGCATCTGCTGGAGCCGGTTCAGGTTTGTTGGGGGGTATTTTTTTTGGGTCCATGGGGTCGCCTTAAAGGACTTGTTGTTGACCCAGAATCAGCTCGACTGATCCCGAAAGTCGCTCCATTTTGTTTTTTATCAATTCCGATTCAAAAATATCGACTCGATTGCGCAATCGCCGAGCTACCTCTTTTTCGAGCTCAGTGACATGATTTCTGAGATCAGCATTTTCCTTTTTTAATTTAGCTAAAGCGTTCTCATTGCTAGCTACTGAATTTAATTTTTTATCTAATTCTACGAGCTGCTTTTCTAAGGCGCTGAGCTGAGTTTTAAGCTTTGTTTCATTAGCCAGAAGCAGCGCCATTTGAGAGCCTAAAAGTTGTATACCCTCCGCTACCGATCCCGCCTGTCCAACGTCCCTCAGAGCCGTGACTGCCACGAGCTGCGCACCAAGTTCCATGGCCCAGAGTTGAAGTTCAGACATTTCGCGAATTATGGCTGGATCTGCAAGGGTTTGTGTAAGGTCGAGTAATACGGTTTTTTTGCCGGCCTGAAATATTTTGCTAATTCCTGCCTTAAGGACAGGGATCTGCTGCTGTGTCACGTTTTCCGTCACAGAGAGGATCGTATGGGTACCCTGAGTAGTCAGTTTAAGCTTCAACTAGCCCTCTTCAGTTAATTTTTAGATGAGTAAATTCATAACTCTGTTAAAAAAATTCTATCAGATTTTAACAATGGTGTAAAAAAAAGCATACAAAGTTAACGTGGAGCTTATTGATCTGAACTGCTTGTGTTTTTTGCAAGACGTCATTAATCTTAAAGGATGGCAAAGTTGCCTCCGAAAAAATCCGGAGCGTCTCAGTCTGGTACTGCTGCTGTTAATCCGCTTCAAAAGCCCGCTGCGCCTAGTACGAGTGTTGTCCCGCAATCTGCACCCGTTACTGCTGGCGCACCGAAGGCGAGCCCTGCGCTCCCCAGTGCTACGCCTCAAAAATCGCTTGCGGGTATTGCACAACCTGGGCGATCCAGGTCCGGTGTGGCGCCTAAAGCCTTTAAAAACAGCGAAAAAACTGAGGCGCCAGTTCTCACAAAGATCGAAGACAAAGTATTTGGGATTCCCGCTTTAAGTCAGACTCCTGAAAATCCGATTTTTATCGGGTTTATGAGAAAGGTTGCTCCGAAGATTAGTATTCCTGAAACAAGTTATAATTTTTTAGAATCCTTTTCGAACATTGACGTCACTGCCGAAAAGTTGAGTTCCATTCTTAAGCGCAATCAATATTACGAAAACCAATTTCTTACTTATATCGAATCCGTATCCAAGCGAGAGGATATGCCAAGCATCGAAGCCGCAGTTGTATTGCTTGGAATGCAAAACACCCGAAATTTAATTTTAGGCATGCAGCTCAATCAAGTTCTAACGGGCTCTCGAATTGAGTGGACCAAAGAAGGAAAGTTGAAAACTGCGCCGGCTGACGTTTTAAAATACTCGCTTAAGGTCGAAGAAGCGCTGTCGGGCAAAAAAAATCAGTATGCAGACACGGCGTTTGCAGCCGCTGTGCTCTTCGATATTCTTTATCTTACGGGGCTGGGACTCGTTGAGGATAAAAAGCGATATCAAACTTTTATTGATTCAATGTTTTATAAAGGGATGATTTCTGCCTTTATGGCCGAAGAAATCGCAAAAACTCTTCCTGAGTTTGGATTTAAAAAATATCTTTTCGGAGCGGCACTCATTCACGATTGCGGTCGGATCGTCATGGCCATGCTCGACAAATCCTATTTAGACTTTTTAGATCGGTGTGAAGAAAAGCAGATACCTGCGTCCCTTCGTCCTTATGTTGAATTTAAAAAATACGGAATCAATCACGCCGTCCTAGGTATGTTTTGTTGCGAGTATTTCAAATTGTTTTCTGTCATAGAACGAGCGATTTTATTTCATCATGAGCCCTTTATGCTCAGGAGCAAGAGTAAAAATCTACATCAGTTGGCTTCCGTGATTTGTTTGTCCAGCAATGTTGCCAACCATTTCAAGAAGGTCGATAAAAAGGACGACCCCGTCGTAGCAGGTTGGAAGGGACTTGAGCTTTCTCATTTTCCTGTGGATATTAAAAATGTGATGAAAGCGACGACGATGATTCCATCGTCGTTTTCTTAGCTTAAGCTGCGCGCCTGAAATTAGTGGCGATAAATTCTGCGGTAATTTCCTCTTCGAGATCTCCCCAGTGCTGATGAGATTTCAAAAACACTCCAACCAAATGAGGATCAAATTGCCGTCCCGCAAATTGTTTTAATTCTTTGTAAGCAATTTCTCGAGCTAAGGCTTTGCGGTACGGACGAGTCGTGGTCATCGCGTCGTAGGTGTCAGCAATTAAAATAATTCTAGCTTCGAGCGGAATTTTATCTCCCGAAGCCCCGTCGGGATATCCTAAGCCGTCGATTCGTTCATGGTGATGCCGGATTCCGGGCACCGAGGATTTAAAAAATTTGATACTTGAAAGCGGCTGAATAATCTCAGCGCTCTTTACCGGATGCGCACGCATGATGGCTTCTTCTTCAGGTGTGAGACGGCCGGGTTTGAGAAGTACGCTATCGGGAATTCCTAACTTTCCTAAGTCATGAAATAGGCTCGCAAGCTCGATGACTTTTTGCTCATATTCGCTGAGCCCTGCAGCCTTTGCCAACAATCTGGCGTTTCTGGCCACTCTGCAACAATGCCCATAGGTATAGGGGTCCCGCTCACGCAATGCCTGAAGCATCGTGCGAGTGATCGCTTGTGCCCAATCTGGGATATTTTCCCAAGCCATGAAGTCCCCCGATTAAGATTCCTCAATTTAACTTTTCGGAAAATTAGCGCTTATATTTAACAAGTTTAACTCTTAATATTTTACCGTATTTATCAACTAATTTTCAAAACATTCCAGTTCATTGGATTTTCTCCGATAAGTATAGGGTGAAGGCACTGAAGTCTCTAATATTAAAGCTTTTTTTAGTTCAGATCTGTCTAATTTTTCTTCAGGCCCAAATTTGTTTTTGGCCAATTGTTAACGCCTGGGCTAGGGAGGATACCGTGCCTGGGTCTCGTTACACTTCTGCCCGAGGCGCAGCAATGGGAGACGCATTTTTACCTCTAGGTGACGATGGAGCTTCGGCGCTTTTTTATAATCCGGCCATATTCGGAAAGTTGAGCAAAACCCAGGCAGAACCGCTTAATCTGGCGATGTACCTCAATAGCGGCTTTACTCAGATGTTAAGTGCTAAATCGACATCTGCGACGAGTCTGAGTAGTTATTATGACCACCTGTTAAATAATCGGGGAATTTACTCGAGTGAGGGGTTTTCATTTCTTCCGGCTTACTCTTTGCCCGGGTTTGGATTTGGCTTTCTGATGCAAGCGCATTTAGGCGCCATTGGCAATGAGGATGGCTCGATCCGGTACCGTAGCAACTACCAAATGATTCCGGCCTTTGGCGGCGGAGTGCGACTTGCGGGTGGAATCATTCGCCTCGGTTACAGCGCCCAATGGGTTAATCAGGCAAGCGGAAATATTACGACCGCGACGCCTGTGGGTTATAATCAGCAGCTAGCGCAGGGTTCTGCCTTGTCCCATAACATGGGCGCGACAATCACGTTTCCAACCGAATACTTACCTTCGCTCAATGTGGTTGCCAGAAATGTATTGGGGGCCCATTTTTCTTCCTTTTCTATTTTTCCGTTAGCGAGAAATCCGGTGGGCGTGCCGCCTGACGAGCCCATGACATTAGATGCTTCGTTTAGCCTGCAATTCAAGATGGGAAGCGGAAGTGTCATGCATCTTGTGTTTGAGGATCGCGATATCACGAACACGAGCGGGGTACCGCAGATTGGGCGATTGGCGATAGGAACTGAACTTAATATTCGTGACGTATTTCTTTTGCGTGGCGGTTGGGGGAGCGGATATCCCTCCATGGGATTTGCATTAAAGAAAAAAAATGGCGAGTTCTCTATCACCTGGTACAACGAGGATGTTGGAACGTCTTACCACTCTTTGAAAGACACGCGCTATCTCTTGCAATATCAGGTTCGTGTTTTTTAATCGGCTAAAGGGTGAGGGCAAGTGCTTAAATTTACAGTTTGTGGAAAAAATACGATCAGCACAAATCGTCTGACCAGTGAGCTTCGCGCGGCCTTGGGTGATCGCATAGAGGCGCAAGTCCTTGCCTACAGCGAAAACTCAGAACCTGGAGAAATCGTATTTATTGAAGCAGGTCCAGGCGACCTTTCCGCCGCTATTGAAAAAATTAATCGGCGGGGTCGCGCGATTTTTCTGATTATCGAAGATGGAGCGGATGTTCCCGACGAGTTGGTCGACGGTCGCGTGGACGATGTATTAGTTCATCCCTTTCGTCAGCTCGAAGTACTTGGAAAGTTAAGACACTACCAGCAAATTCTCATGTGGGATGAAGTTGTGGAGATGAACGCCTCCTTTTCGCAATTGTTAGATCAAATGCACGACAATTTAAAGATTGCCGAACGCATTCAAAAAAACAGGTTTCCGATCAAATTTCCGAAGATCAAAGGATTTAAAGTTTCCAGTCGTTATTTCGCCGGAATGAAATCCGGCGGAGATCACTTTGATTTGGCCGAGAGCCGTGCTGGAAGTCACCTTTCAATGGTGATGACCGATGCTTCGAGCTACGGGCTTTCGAGTGCCGTTCTTTCTGTTTTGATGAAAGTTGCCATGAAGCTCTCAAATGAGCAGGCCCGTTCTTGTTTAGAGACTGTAAATTGTATTTATGAGGAACTTTCGTTGGTCCTCGGCGAAAAAGACCAGCTCTCGCTCTTTTACGGGTCTCTCGCCCGAACTGATTATCGACTTAAATTTGTGAATATGGGCACCTCCTGTGGGTTTTATGCGAGGCCCGGCGAAAAATTTAAGCCGCTCCCGATCCAGGGCCCGGCGTTGACCAAAAAATTCACTCCCAAGCAACTAGTTCGCGAGGGCGAGATCGTATTTGAACCCGGCAGTCGTTTGGCCCTAATTTCGGACGGGTTTTTAGAAGCGGTGGGTGGAGAAAAAAAGCTGGTTCAACTTTTGAACGACAAACGCGAAGACGAAGCGCTTGACTCACTCAATGAGATGGCTTTTCAGCTCAAAAAGGGCTTTGAGGCACCCGATGATATGCCGACTCAAGACTGTAGTGCCGTATTTTTCGATGCGGACGCGAAACTGCTGAGATTAGCGGGATAATTAATACCACTGAATAATGATGTTTGCTTTCCCAGCCGGCTTAAAGAAAAGCGCTTGGAACAGGATTAAGCTAGGGCTAAGCGCGAGTGGGATTTGAGCATCTTTTTGATCAGCTCTTTTAATTTTCTCATACCTTTATTTAATAAAGGGCTACGGACCTAAAAGCAAGCACGGAGTGAGGATTGGGGGCTATCTAGCGCTTTCTAGTGGCTGATTTTCACACTAACTTCATTTTCTCCTGATCAGTTTTGGATCCCGACTCTCTA
>CAYJBA010000133.1:0-7182 GCA_964367865.1 uncultured Bacteriovoracaceae bacterium
TGCAATCCATAACTTGAAACTTTAAAAAATTTTCCTCTAAAATTTGCGGGGCGACCATGAGTGAGGTGACCCCCGTGAGATAGACTCATACCCACGAGTGAGTCGCCTGGGGACATCAGAGCAAGATAGGCCGCCATATTAGCTTGCGAACCCGAATGCGGTTGAACGTTTGCGGCTTCGCACTTGAAAAGCTTGCAGATGCGTTCTATCGCCGCAACTTCAACTTGGTCGACAAACTCACAGCCGCCATAATACCGTTTTGCCGGGAAACCCTCGCCGTACTTATTGGTCAAAACCGAGCCCTGCGCCTCGAGTACTGCCCGACTCACATAGTTTTCAGACGCGATTAGCTCGAGACCTTCTTCTTCGCGGGTATGTTCGCGCTCGATGGCAGCGAAAATATCCGGGTCGGCAGACTTCAAATCCTTTAAAAAAGGTTGAGTCATTGCAAATTACTCGGCATCCGGTATCAGATGGGTTTCCATCAAAGTAATTTTCTGAACCCGTTGAATATGGCGAGTGGTTCCTGAAAACTCAGTAGTGAGAAAGGTTTTGGTAATTTCTGTCGCATAGGCATTTGCAATGATGCGTGAGCCTAAACAAAGTACGTTACAATCATTGTGCTCGCGCGAAACTTTTGCAGAAAAAAGATTATCGCAAGCCGCAGCACGAATACCAAGAGTCTTATTTGCAGCAATGCACATTCCAATCCCTGAGCCGCAGATCAGAACGCCGAATGCCGCATGTCCAGCCGCGACTTTTTTCGCCAGTTTTTCGGCAAAATCAGGGTAGTCTACCGGCGTCGAACCGCTGGGTCCTAAGTCCTCCCAGTCCAAAAAGGCCAACTCACGCTTCAAATAGGCTTTCATTTCAATTCCTGCATGGTCCGCCGCGATCAGTATTTTTTTACTTTTGCTTTCCACCACGAGACCTCCACTTAATCAAATTTTTCCGATTACAAGAGTACCGTTTGTACCGCCAAAACCAAAGCTATTTGAAACCGCATAATCAAAACGTTTTTCAACGGCTTGGTTTGGGGTAAAATTGAGTTTCAATTCCGCACATAGCGGATCAAGATTTTCTAAATTTATAGTAGGTGGAATCCGTCCGTCTTTGATCGCCAGAAGTGAAAACATCACTTCAAGTGCACCGGCTGCTCCGAGCAAATGCCCAGTCATCGACTTGGTTGAACTCACATGCAAATGTTGTGGGCCATTTGGAAAGACACGCGAAATCGCTCTCGCTTCTTCAGCATCTCCTGCAGGGGTGGACGTTCCGTGTGCGTTTACATAGCCAATTTTTTCGAGTGGAATGCCTGCATCTTTCATCGCCATAGCCATAGCCCGACGTCCGCCTTCACCCTCGGGGGCGGGAGTGGTCATATGGTAGGCGTCTCCCGACAGTCCATAACCTACGATTTCGCCGTAGATTTTAGCGCCACGCTTTTTCGCAAATTCATATTCTTCCATAATCAAAACACATGAGCCTTCGCCCATTACAAACCCATCTCGACCTTGATCAAATGGGCGCGACGCTTGAGTAGGTTCACTATTTCTCGTCGAAAGTGCGCGCATTGCTGCAAAGCCCGCTATCCCGATTTTGCAGATTACAGCTTCAGCTCCGCCCGCGATCATGACGTCGGCTTCTCCCCTTTGAATGAGTCTCAGGGATTCGCCGATGCTATGGGCGCTGGACGCGCACGCAGTAACATTACAAAGATTCGCGCCTTGAGCATTGAGCAAAATACTCAATTGGCCAGAGGCCATATTTGGAATGGCTTGTGGAATAAAAAATGGTGTAACTCGGCGGTAACCTTTCGCCAAAAAATCATTGTGAACGTTTTCAATTTCAGGAAGTCCACCCATCCCGGCACCGATATTTACGCCGATGCGTTCAGGTGAAAATTTGGAACGGTAAGTTTCTAATCCGGAATCCCCGTAGGCTTCAAGTCCAGCAGCCAAAGCAAAATGAACAAACTTGCCCACGCGACGAGCATCTTTTGAGCTTGCAGCCTGAGTGACGGTTAGGCCTGGGCCAGGATGGTAGGGACCTACTGGCCGAGTGACGTCAAAGCCTTTGACTTCTCCCGCAATCGTCACGGGGCAATCGACTGTATCGAAAATCGTAATATTCGATATGCCCGACCGACCTTCGAGGGCGTTCTTCCAGGTTTCCTGCGCGGAAAGTCCGATAGGAGTAACGGCCCCGATGCCTGTTATGACAGCGCGACGTTTGGACATGTGTCCTTAGATTGAAGTTCTAACTTAAGCGTTAGACTTCGAAGCAATGTACTTAACGACGTCGCCGACAGTTTTCATTTTTTCGGCGTCTTCATCAGGAATGTCGAGATCAAACTCTTCTTCCATTGTCATGACAAGTTCAACGATATCGAGACTGTCAGCACCTAAATCATCGATAAATGAAGCGGTCTGGGTAACCTTTTCTTGCTCCACAGCGAGCTGATCGCAGATAATGTTACGGACTCTTTCTTCAACGGAAGCAGACATCTCAGTTCTCCTTGTGGTATTCGTATTACTTAGTTCCATATGATCTCCATGCGGAAAAAATCCGCATCTGTTTACATGTACATCCCGCCGTTAATGCCAATCACCTGGCCGGTAATATATCGGCTACGAGGTGATGCCAGAAAACCTACTAAGGAGGCGACGTCCTCAGCAGATCCAAAAAAGCCGAGTGGGACGGTGCGCAGAATCGCCTCTTTTTGGGATTCCGTCAAGGCCTGAGTCATATCTGTTGTGATAAATCCCGGGGTTACAACATTGACGCGGACTTGTCTGCTACCGAGCTCTTTTGCGACGCTCTTACTAAATCCAATGAGACCCGATTTTGCGGCGGCATAAGCGGCCTGCCCGGCGTTTCCAGTTTCACCTATAACGGAAGAAATTTGTATAATCGATCCTTTTCTCTCTCTCATCATCTGTTTGGCTGCGGCGCGGGTGCAGTAAATCGCTCCTTTGAGATCAACAGAAAGGGTGCGATCCAAATCATCATTTTTCATGCGAATGAGAAGGCCGTCCACTGTGATGCCGGCATTATTTACGAGGACTGAAACTGGGTCAAAGGTCTTTGCAACCCAGTCTAGCTTTTCATCGACCTGGTCAGGATTCGCTACATCAAATTGACAAAGATCGGCCTTTCCGCCTTGTTGAATGATCCGGGCTTGAACTTCACGGGCTTTTGCCTCATTGGATGAATAATTTAAGATGACATGAAAGCCATCTTTCGAAAGCTGAAGGGCTATAGAGGCACCAATTCCACGGGATGCTCCCGTTACGAGTGCTAAGGGTAAATTGGAACTCACTTAAGACCTCCTTTCAAAAACGCATTTAGGCCATTTAAGGAATTCGAGTCGTTAACAGCATACTGAGAGCAAGCCTGATCTGCTCCCTGCGAAATTCGCTTTACCAATCCACAAAGGACCTTGCCGGGGCCGAATTCAACTGCTTTTTCCATTCCAGAGCCTAAAAGCGCAGTAATGGTCTGCTTCCAGAGCACAGGGTGGTCCACTTGCTCAATCAAAAGCTCTAAGATTAATCCGGCCTCTCGGGTTAAGCGAGCCGTCCGATTGGGAGCATAAAAAATATTCGGTGTTTTTGGCAAATCCTGAGAACCCGCTTTCGAAAAAATATCCGCCATTTTTTCGCGAGCGGGTTTCATCAGTCGGCAGTGAAACGGGGCGCTAACAGTGAGCGGAATGGCTTTGCCTCCTGCAAAATCGCCGCCCGCTTTAATCAACGTAATGGCTTCGTTTACCGCGTCAGTAGAACCCGCAATCACGGTTTGCCCGGGAGCATTAAAATTGGCAGGTTCGACGACCGCTTCAACGACCATTTCGGAAGTTTCGCCAGTGGCCCGTTTTGCCTTTGCGGATTCAGTGGCGGCTTTGCAAAGGCCATCGATTTGTCCGTCATCTAAATTGAGCACTGCTGCCATAGTGCCTTGTCCCGCTGGTACCGCCTTTTGCATCGCGAGTCCACGTGCGCGAACCCAACGAGCGGCCGTAGCTAGTGAAATCGCTCCGGTTGCGACGAGCGCCGAATATTCACCCAGCGAATGTCCAGCTGCGACAGTTGGAATAAATCCCGTTTCGGTCTGGGCGATTCGAAAAGAGGCGACAGAAACCGTGAGTAAACTGGGTTGTGTGTTTTGTGTAAGAGTAAGATCACTTTCGGGACCCTCGAAACAGAGTTTTTTAAGATTGAGACCGATCGCGTCTGAAGCTTCTTCGAAAATATCGCGAGCCATTTTAAAATTTGAGCAGAGGTCTTTGCCCATCCCCACTTGCTGCGAACCCTGTCCAGAAAACATGGCTAAGATCTGCGTTGCGCTCATTTCATTACCATCTGATTAAAACAGACCCGTAAGTTAATCACGCGCCGAAAACATCCATCAAAACAGTTTGTCCCTTTTTAATGGTTCCGTTTCTAATCGCTTCGTCTAGGGCCGACGGCACGGTGGCCGAGGAAGTATTTCCGTAACGCTCGATATTGACAATGACTTTTGACATTGGAAAATTAAGGCGTTTGGCCACGGCTTCAATAATTCTCAGATTTGCTTGATGCGGAATCATCCAGTCTAAATCTTCTGCCTTCATGCCGTTGGCTTCAAGGGCGCGCACAGCATACTCAGCAAGCGTGCGCACCGCGTGCTTAAAAATTTCTTTGCCCTTCATTTCCATTTTATCTAATTTCAAGGCATGTCTTTCGGCGGTGGTTTCTAAATTGGAGCCGCCCGATTGAATCCGAAACAGCTCCCAAAGATTTCCGTCGGTGCCTAGGTGGCTCGACAAAATCTGAGATGGTGAGTCTGGTACCGTACGCTCGATTACTACTGCCCCCGCACCGTCGCCAAATAAAATGCAAGATCCGCGATCTTCCCAATTTGTAAAGGAGCTCAGTACTTCAGAACCTACAACAAGTGCAGTTTTTACTGCGCCGCTTCGAATAAATTGATCTGCGGTCGCCACACCATAAACGAAACCAGAACACGCGGCGTTGAGGTCGAGGGCCCAAGCGCGAGTGGCCCCGATTTTGGTTTGTAGCCAGCACGACGTAGAAGGAACAAGAGTATCGGGCGTGCAGGTCGCATAAAGTATCTGATCGATATCGGTTGGTGTCTTTCCGGCCATCTCAAGAGCTTGCATCGCCGCCTTTGCCCCGAGGGATGAATTAAATTCAGCGGGATTACCCTGTTTTGAAATCCGCCGCTCTTTAATACCCGTGCGTTCTAGGATCCACTCGTTGCTGGTTTCGACGCGTTTTGCGAGATCGTCATTAGTTAAAATAGACTCAGGAAAAGCTCTTCCTGTCCCCGTGATCCGCGATGCAAAGGGGGATGAAGGTTCAGTTTTAACCGGCCTCATTTTTTAGACTCCCTCTTTCACTTGCTTAATATCAATCGCTTCACTGAGTGCCTTTTCCAAATTTTCAACCATACCCTCGCGCAAGGAGGTTTGCGCGCGCAACAAAGCATTTTTAATCGCGCGACCATTACTTCGTCCATGACAAATAAAGACGTAACCTGAAACTCCTAAAAGGGGTGCCGCCCCGTGCTCAGCATAGTCCAGTTTGCGTTTCACTCTTCGAAATACGCCGGCCATAAAAAGAAAACCCAGAGGCGCAAGCAGACTGCGTTTCATTTCGCGTTTAATCAGGGTTTCAAAGCCAGTGCCCAACCCCTCGAGAGATTTCAGAACGATGTTTCCGACAAAACCGTCGGTCACGACAACATCCATATTGCCCTTAAAAATCTCTTTGCCCTCGGCGTAACCGACAAATGTCCCGATAGAAGGTCCAGTAATTGAAAAGCAGGGGAGTTCGGCAATGAGCTCAGAGGCAGCACGAGTGAGGTCTGTCCCTTTCGACTTTTCTTCGCCATTAGCTAGCA
Source organism: uncultured Bacteriovoracaceae bacterium (assembly GCA_964367865.1). GTDB lineage: Bacteria > Bdellovibrionota > UBA1018 > UBA1018 > UBA1018 > CAYJBA01. The sequence goes on from CAYJBA010000133.1 coordinate 5,908, forward strand.
CACCGACTTTGGGGAGACCTTTTGCTTTTCGCGCCACCTGGGCATAGAGGGCGCCCATGATCGCAAAATCACGCAGGTGTTCGGGTTTGCATTCGACATTGGCACCCGCATCAATCACGACACAGCCATCGTCCGATAGACTTGGAAGGCGAACAGCAATTGCCGGGCGTTCAACCTGGGGAAGGCGACCCATGTGCACTAAGGCCGATGCCATAACTGCCCCAGAGTGACCGGCACTGATGATCGCAGTGCGATTCGGATCTTTAGACCGGTAGGCTTTGGCCGCTAATTCAGCTCCGACATTCATGCTCGCATGGGGTTTATTTCGAACCGCTCGAATCGAATCGGTCATTTCGATTGTTTGCGTGGCAGGAATAAAAGTAACTTTACATCCACCGGAGTGCGCGCCCTTTTTAAGCGCCTCTTGCAAAACACGGTAGCGCCAACGGGCGAGCAGCGGATAAACTACTTTCTCGTCGCCAATTAATACGAGCTCCGAGTGTGAAAGCTCAGGAAGCGCTTTTTGCGCGCCATCAAGCATCGCATGAGGGGAGTGATCACCCCCCATAAGATCCAGAAGGAGTCGGGGCATCCGAATTAGGTGCTAGCTTGAATTGCCCGAGGTGCCGGAAGCACTTCTTTGCCGCGATAATGGCCACAACCACAGATGCGATGTGGGCGTGTGGCTTCATTACAGTTAGGGCAATTGGAAATGGTGGGCTTGTCGAGTTGATTTCCAGCTGCGAATCGACGCATGTTTCGGCGGCTTCTTGAGCTTTTCTTTTTTGGTACTGCCATGGCTTTCTCCTCTGTTAAAAAATCAGTTAACTTTTAATATCTCCGAGCGCCGCAAACGGCCTCGATTTCAAAATTTTATCGCAAGCGCAGCGCCCGCGGTTTAAATCCGCGCCACACTGAGTACAAATCCCTTTACATCCTTTTTCGCAAAGGGGTTGAAACGGAATTTGAAGTTGCAGTTGTTCCATAAGTACATCACTTAAATCAATATAATCGTGGGACAAATACGTAATATCCAGGTCGCGGCTGGCATTGTGTTCATTTTCAAAATTATGCGCATGTCTCGCGAAGCCTTTATTTTGCCCTACTCGAACCATTTCATCGCCTGTTGATTTTTGGAGATGAGCCACACCCGCCATATCGGGATCTCGACAAAAGAGTCCCGAATAACTTTCGTCCACCGGGTACTGAAACTGCGTGGCGCAGCGGCTACACAAAAGTTCTACTTGGGTTTTGACATGTCCCGACAAAACCACA
>CAYJBA010000134.1:0-7150 GCA_964367865.1 uncultured Bacteriovoracaceae bacterium
TCTTCCGATCTCCACAAGGGCGCCGCTTTCGAAATCTAAAGTTGATTACGCAACTCTTGATGAAGCAGTCGCAGCCGCAAGAACTGCGCAGCCAAAATGGGTTGGTATCTCTGTTGAAAAAAGAAAAGAAATCATCGCTCACATTCGAGCTGCGCTTTTGCCTCGTGTTGAAGAACTCTCAAAGCTCGCTGTTGAAGAAACGGGCTTGGGTCGTTACGAAGACAAACTCTCAAAAAATCGCCTCGTTATTTTAAAAACCCCGGGGCCAGAATATCTCGAAGCTACTGCTTTTACGGGTGATGACGGCCTTGCGTTGATTGAGTACGCTCCTTTCGGAGTTATCGGATCAATTACCCCAACGACCAATCCCAGCGAAACTGTCATTAACAATAGCATTTCGATGCTTTCGGCTGGAAATACCGTCGTCTTTAACCCTCATCCCTCCGCAAAGAACGTCTCGCGATTGTCCATGGAGATTATGCATGATGTAATTGTGGCTTCAGGCGGGCCATCGGGCTGTCTCACCATGGTGTCTGAGCCATCTATTGATACCGCACAAGGCTTAATGAAGCATCCGGGCGTTCGATTGCTTGTCGTTACAGGGGGACCCGCTGTAGTAAAAACGGCAATGGCATCGGGGAAAAAAGTGATCGCTGCAGGGCCTGGCAACCCGCCTGTGGTTGTGGATGAGACTGCGGACTTAGATCAGGCGGCCGAAGGGATCGTTAAAGGTGCCTCTTTAGATAACAATATCGTTTGTATTGCTGAAAAAGAAATTATCGTCGTCGAAGATGTTGCTGATGAACTTAAGAAAAAACTTCAGAAGTATGGTGGATTCTTACTGAGCGCTCATCAGGTGCGGCAGCTCGAAAAACTTGTCATTGATTGGACCACGGGCGGCAAATATCCAAATAAAAATTTTGTCGGAAAAAACGCCTCGGTCATTCTCGAAGCGATTGGAGTTAAAGCTGGACCAGATGTGAGAATCGCGTTTTGCGAGGTAGAAGAAAGCCATCCCTTTGTTCAAGTCGAACTTCTTATGCCATTGATTCCGATGGTTCGAACTGACAATGTTGACACTGCCATCGAAATGGCGAAACGAGTTGAGCACGGCAATGGCCACACGGCCGTGATGTACAGCAAAAATATCGACAATCTTCATCGTATGGCTAAAGAAATTAACACCTCGATTTTTGTAAAAAACGCTCCAAGCTATGCCGGACTTGGGCTAGGAGGCGAGGGGTACACTTCGTTTACCATCGCTTCGCCCACGGGTGAAGGCCTGACCACCTGTCGTACCTTTTCGCGCATTCGCCGCTGCACCCTAAAAGATCATTTTAGGATTGTGTAAAAATGGCAAAAGGCCCAAGTGCTTCAGAAAAACGTCTCGGAGATTTAGGAACAGATGAGGTACCCGCTCTTGGCTTTATCGAGCTCTCAAGTATTTCGCGGGGCCTTTTTCTAACAGATGCAGTATTAAAAAAGGCACTTGTAAAGATCATCGCTTCGCATCCCATTTCTTCAGGTAAACATGTTTTGCTTTTTATGGGTGACGTCGCAAGCGTAGAAGAATCTCAAAAAGAAGCGCTCGCCCTGGCCGATGGAACTGTTGTTAAGCAAATTATTATTCCAAACATTCATGCGGGTCTTGTGCTTTTTTTAGATTCGCTTTGGCAGTCGGGGTTTTCTAAGCCGGCTCTTCAGTCCGTTGGAATCGTTGAGTCCACTACCTTGGCGGCCGCGGTTCTTGCTGCGGATCGCGCATTAAAGTCGGCAGATGTTTCGCTCTGTCGCTTTCGTCTGGGGCAGGGAATCGGCGGAAAAGCGTATTTTGTTTTAACTGGCAAACAAGAAGACGTGGAGGCGAGTCTCGAGGCCGCTAAAGCCTGTCTTCAGTCGCTCGAGAGCTTTAATCGTGTGGATATTATTCCAAGACCGCAGAATGAAGCACTGGCTTATTTTTGAGGGATAAATGCAATACGCAATAGTCAAAGGCACGGTCGTAGCAACAAGAAAGGTTCAGGATCTTTTGGGAGTTACCCTTAAAGTGCTTTTACCTTGTGATGAAAAAAGATCGCCCGTTGGAGAAGCCTTTGTGGCCTGCGACGCCTTAGGTTCGCGCACGGGTGATTTTGTCCTTTGGGTCGGTAAACGCGAGGCTTCGATGGCTATGCCTCATGCGGGACTCATCAACAATTATCCAGTCGATGCCGCCGTGACGGGGATTATAGATGATATTAGCTAAAGTATTATCTCGAGTTGTTGCAACTGCAAAACTAGATACTTTGCCCGCTAGGCAAATGCTTTCGGTAATTCCACTTGAAGGATTTGGGGATCCCCACATCCCCCTCATTACAATAGACTCTGTACAAGCGGGTCCAGGCGATATTGTTTTGGTTTTACAAGAAGGAACGGGCGCAAGACAGGCAATATTGGCCGACCCGAATCAACCCCTTCCTGCACAAATAGTTATTGTAGGAATCGTAGACGATATTCAGAGGTCCGGTGAGTGCGCCTCAAGTTAAAAAATTGAGCGCGCATATTTTCGTTTGTACCAACGAACGGGAGGCAGGGCATCCCCGTGGTTGTTGCAAAGAAAAAGGGAGTGAAGCTCTCCTGAGCCAGTTTAAAGAGCAACTCAAAGCAGAGGGTCTAAAAGGCGTACGCGCACAGCGGGCGGGCTGTTTGGATACCTGCGAGTTTGGCCCGTCAGTCGTGATTTACCCAGAGGGAATATGGTACGGAAACGTTCAGCCTCAAGATGCCGCCGAAATCGTTGCGTCTCATCTCAAAAATGCGCAACCGGTAGCTCGTCTAAGAATTCCAGGAAAGTAGTTTGAATCTCCGATTCTTGGGGGTAAACTCAGATTATGCAATTTAGGCGAAGTACATTCTTGATTAACAGGCCTTTTCAGCTTCGCTTTTCTTTATATGTTTGCTCCTGGTTATTTGCCCTGAGCCTGGTCTATCCGCTCATCATTTATAATCTATTTCTATTTTTTCTCCGCTATATCATTACGGATCCTCATAGCGCGGCAGGAGAAAATTTAATTCAGATGCGACAGGAAGTCATGGTGCTCCTGGTGACGCTGCAGGTTATTTTTTTGGCCGTGACTTTTTTACTCAGCATGTTCACTTCGCACCGAATTGCGGGTCCCCTTCATAAGCTGAAAAATCACTTCAGGCTCGTAAAAACAGGGGCGCTTGATCAAGATGTTCGCTTTAGAAAGCGGGATCACTTCGGGGACGTCGCGGACGGCTTTAATGAAATGGTTCATGGGCTTCGTAATATAGCGGAAAAGAGAAACCAATCCATTCGAGCTGCAATGGATATTTTAATTTTAGCGAAAGAAAAAACCAAAGGGGATGCGCTGTCAGAGATTGACCGGGCACTCCTTTCCTTAAAAACTGCACTATCCAGCGCCCCCAAAGGGTCATAACGAATTTTTCATGCTTCGCTTTAGACCTCATCATTTTCTTTGTACTGTTGGCTTTCAGGGAAAAGGGTATTCCCCTACATTCGTTGACAATTACCAAAAAGTGGCCGACCAGTTGCGCAAGGGCAGCCCTGAGGCTGATCAAATTTTGATCGCCGTAGTCGGTGGAGCTGATGTTATCTGTCAGCCATGTCCTAACCGAACGGGCGATGTCTGTCGCACAGAGGAAAAAATTCAAGCATTAGATTTGGCACATAGCCAAGTGCTGGGCATTAAAGAAGGCGACGTACTTTCCTGGGGTGCCGCAAAGTCTTTGATTGTAAATCACATGACTGATCAGGCTTTCGATCGTTCATGCTCGAGATGCGGATGGAAAAGCGCTGGCATCTGTAAAGCGGCCTTAGAGCGGCTGCGAACGGAAGCGAAAAAATGAAACGCCAACTAAGCACAACTCTGACCTTAATGCTTTTCATTGGTCTCAGCTCCGCACCCGCATTTGGCAAGCGAGCCACAAATGCGGCCAGGGCGACGGACCAAAACACGCTTGTGTCGACTGCAGAGATCCCTGTGCTTTCAGTTGAACAATTACAAAATCGGCTTTATCAGGCCGACCGATCAAAACCCGCTAAAACACTTAAAGCTGCTTACGATCTTTTTTTTGAGCTGAAATTTTCTGAAGCGAGGGACCTGGCTAGCGCTTTGCGCATGGATCCACAGTTTTCCGACTATGCAAATTGGATTTCGGCCCTCTGTGACCGAGGTATGGCTGAAAATGCTTATGTCGCTCGTGATTCAATTGCGGCTATAAACATGGTCAACCGCTCGATGCAAGGCTTTCATCTGATTGAAACTCTCAATCCGTACTCTCCGCTAGTTAAGCATGTTCCGAAGGAAATCGGTTTAAGCGAAGCAGTTCGCGGAAATATTTTAGCGCTGTCGGGGCAGTGGGATGCTGCTATCGCGTCTTTCGAGCGTGCGTTTCTTAGACTACAACTCGCTACAACTTTAGACGAAATATCTATCACTGCCATTTCTAATTACTCGCTAGGTTGTAAAAAAATAAGTTTAAAAAAGTTGTTCAAGCGCTAAAATCTCTGCGACTCTTGGATTGAAAAATTTATCGACCTGTTTCCGCCTCAATCCGAAGAAATTAAAGCCCTCCTTAGCCAATTTCCGGAAGCAATCAACAAACCAAGACCCGTTTCTCAAGCTCCGAAATCCAGTTTAACTTACAAGGCGCCGGACTTGGATCAATCAGCGTTTGATCAAGCATTTCAATATATTCTTAAGGATAAAAATGGATCAGCGATAGATGCCTTTCGTAAATTTCTGGATGATTTTCCTAGATCTGCATTTCGTTATCGAGCCCGATATTGGCTTGCTACGGCTTTGGATCGCGACGGCAGCAAAGATAAGGCAAAACCTTTATACGAAGATTTAGAGCGAGAAAATCCGGTCACTTATTACGGAATGCTGGCTGGTATTAATTTAGGCCACAGCCCGGGAGAGATCCGCGATGGGTCTGTTCCCGCCGCCGCTGCATCAGACCCCTTTTTGACCCCTCTCGAAACATTTCGACTCGCGCGCGCCCAACTGCTCCTTGGAGTACATGCTACCGAATTGGCCGCAATCGAACTCAAGGAGCTTCGAGGCAGAGATACTTTATCCAGTGCGTATCTCTATTACCTAGCCACTCTTAATTACGAGTCTAGAAATTATAGTAATGTTTTTTCAATTTTGGGAGCGCTCAACTTTCGCGGATATAGTGGCGCGCTCTCTAATCACGCAATAAAAATGATTTTTCCACTGGTTTATTTACCTTTGATCGAAAAATTCGCATTAGAAAGCCAATTAGACCCCATCTTGGTTCTTAGTCTGATTAAGCAAGAGTCCGCTTTTGAGCGGTCAGCCCTGTCCAGTGTCGGCGCGGTGGGCGTAATGCAAATCATGCCAACTACCGCTATCGAAATTGAACCCGTATCCAGACTGGGTCTCAATGAGCTTCAAACTAATTTGAGAATAGGCACCAAATATTACAGAAAGTTGCTGACCCGTTTCAATGGAAACAACGCATTGGCGTTAGCGGCATACAATGCCGGCCCTCACGCGGTCGATCGCTGGGTCCGCGATTTTCCAAATAAGCGCGGCTTGTTAGAGTTTATAGAGTTTATTCCATACCGAGAGACACGCGAATACGTTTCTTCGATTGTTCGAAACTACCTTTGGTATTCAAAAAAATTAACTGGAAACTCATCCAAGGGGTTAAATTATTTTTGGAACGTTTACGGGCCGCCAGAAAAGCCGGCCGCGCTTCATCCCAGCCCTGCCAGTCCTGAAATGTTTGGCGTTGATTAAACTGCAAATCTAAAGTGCATTACATCACCGTCTTTAACGACGTATTCTTTACCTTCTAATCGCAAACTTCCTGCGTCGCGCACGGCGGATTCGCACTTGTATTTCATCAAATCGTCAAAGTGATAAACGTCCGCTTTGATAAAGCCTTTTTCGAAATCTGTATGAATCACGCCTGCGGCCTGGGGGGCTTTTGAGCCCTTTTCAACGGTCCAGGCGCGGACTTCGGTTTCGCCTGCAGTAAAATAGGTGATAAGCCCCAACAGCGCATACCCTGCGCGAATGACACGACTTAACCCCGGTTCATCCATCCCCATTTCTTTGAGAAACGCTTCTTTTTCATCCGCCGCTAGCTCTGCAATTTCAGATTCGATTTTACCGCAAATCTGGACGACAGGGCTGCCTTCGATCTGCGCGTGCGCTAAAAGTTTTTTTACATAATCATTAGGCTCTCTGTTTCCAATGTCTTTGTCATCGACGTTGGCGACATACATCACTTTTTTAGCCGTGATTAAATGAAAGTCATGAACAAGCGAAAGCTCGTCTTTGGTAAGTCCCAATGCGCGAACAGGGGTTCCCGACTCAAGTGCGCTTTTTACTCGTTCGAGAACTGGCATAATCGTAATCATTTTTTTGTCGCCTGTCTTCGCAGCCCTCTGCATGGTCTGAAAACGCTTATTTACGGTTTCTAAATCTGCGAGCATAAGCTCCGTATCAATTACTGAAACATCGCGGACTGGATCAACTGAACCGTCAACGTGAATTACATTGGGATCGCTAAAGCAACGCACGACATGAGCGATGGCCTGAGTTTCTCGAATATGACCCAGAAACTGGTTGCCCAATCCTTCTCCTTTAGAGGCGCCCTTAACAAGTCCAGCAATATCCACAAAAGTCATGGTCGCCGGAACCAGCTTCTGTGGCGGGATATATTTAGCTATGTTTTCTAATCGAGGATCCGGAACTCTCACGATACCGGTGTTGGGATCAATCGTACAAAAGGGGTAGTTGGCAGCCTCGGCTTTAGCTGAGGTAAGAGCGTTAAAGATCGTAGATTTTCCAACATTTGGTAGTCCAACAATTCCACATGCAAAACCCATATTAAATCCTTATTTTGAAGATACGCCGCCTGCATCGCGGTCTTTGTTAAATTTGTTTTGTGCACCAGAGACGTCACCTGCGATCAAACATTTAATAGCCTGCTCGATATCATCTAAAACAGGATCCAGCCCGGCCAACTCATCGTCCGAATACTGCTGAAGTACATAATCAGCAGGAGACATTTGTCCCGGAATTTCCGGTCTACCCACACCTACACGCACCCGATGGTAGTTAAGTTTTCCTCCGCCCAAGTGCGCATC
>CAYJBA010000135.1:0-7148 GCA_964367865.1 uncultured Bacteriovoracaceae bacterium
AGAACGCAGTGCGCTAAGACTCGCTCATAAGAATTGCAAAAAGTGCCCGGTGGGTTTCGACCCATCGGGCCATTTTTGTTTCTGGGTTTACCTGCCGAACTTTTAGGCACGTGTTGGGAGTGTGTAGGCGCCGCCACACCCCTCTTACCTTCCTTAATGACAGTAAAAGCATGTAATTTTAAATACTTAGCGCGGGTGTGTCCTGTTCTTCACGGGTGGCACCCGGGTTGCACTACCTACCTTTGTGTTCAGGTGACTCTTGATAAGAGGCCCCTGTAAGTGAATCGCAGATGTTGATGTGACGGCGGAATCGCCAAACGCAGAAGTGATGCTCGGTTGTGGAGAGGTTGTTGAGTTTATGAAAAAGCGATTAATGTTTGTTTTAATATTTGGAATTTCTTTTGCACCAGCGGTTTTCGCTGATGAGGCTAAGAGTTCAAGTCTATTTAACGATTCTCAATTAGCGGATAAGACTGCGGCATATGTAGCTAAACCTGGCCAAATGGATCCACGTAGAGAAGTTTATTTTTGTAAAGGCGATGGTTTGTTTCACTATAAGTTGGCTCCTCAAAATGGAACCGGCTCCAATCATGATGGCCGCGCTGAACGAGCGATCTCGGCTAACCAGTAAGCATTCGATCCCAGATCACTTGATGATCTAGCCTCACGTGGCGAACTCTTGCCTCGCCCGCTCCCTCTCGTACAATAGAACTACCCTTATTTTGAAGCACGAGCATCGGGCGCTTCCGCGCCTTTGGCGCAACCGTGCGACGCGCGAATCTTCAAAATAAGGGTAGTTCTATTGTACGAGAGGGAGCGGGCAAAGCAGGAGCCGCACCACACGGGGAGGCTAGATCAAGTGATCTGGGATCGAATGCTTACTGATTTGAGCCGTTGAGTTCGTGGATCAGGGCCTTGAGCTTCTGTCTCTCTGAGGCCGGAAGATCTTCATCGCTTATTTCGGGATTAGCTTTTGGCGCGATCTTAGTCACTTTGTGGTTAAAGCCAGTCTTGCTCTTAACTTGATTGGCCCAAGTCTTAGCTTCTTTATATACTGAAGTACGTTCTGCCTGCGCCATACCTGTCCTCACCTGGTCGGAGAGGGTTTTGCCCTTATACTGAAACCAATTTCCTAATACGAGCACTACAAGTGCAAAAACCGCAGCCCGGATCAACCAACCTAAAAGTCTAAGCATGCCCAGCCTCCTGCATTCGCATGGGGAGAATTAAAACATGAAATTTAATCTCCCTCTTATTCTTTAAGTTCATACTTAAATCGGACACCAAATAACGATAAGTTTTAAACAGACCCTGTGGCCGCCTGAGGCCGATTTGCCGAATCTGACCCACCGTCATGAGTTCAGGCGGGGTGATCATGACGTCAAATTGATGCTGTTTCTCAAGTTGGCTTGCGCATTTACCAGCAATAATATTACCCATTTCCGCAAAGCTGCCGGGGTCCAGATCGCGATCAAAAAAAAGAATGAGGGCGCTCTGAACTTCACCCTTAAAGTGATACCGATACGCTGAAAAGTGATGCTCGGGATTTTCAAGTAAGGTAAAAAGCTCGGGTGAGGTGTTGAGGAGTTCAACTTGACCAAGGCTATAAAACGGAAATCCCTGTGGAAGGGCTACTTGGAGATTTCGATCAAATTCGGACCGGTTTAATTCAATATCCACAGAATTATTTGTTTTGTCGCTAAGCTTTTGGATTGCTGAGCGAGCTCCCTCCACGTTTTTGCGAATCATCTATTAGTACTTGTTCGATAGTTTTTATCACATCGGCGGCCGTAAAGGGTTTGAGCAGATAGTCTTTTGCGCCCACATTAATGGCTTCCATGACCAGACTTTCTTGTCCCATGGCGGATATGATGACGACTTTTGCAGATCCATCCATTTGAATGATCTTGCGCGTAGCTTGAATTCCACTCATCTCAGGCATGACAATATCCATCGTGACGACGCTAGGACGTAGTTTTGAATACATTTCGATGGCTTCTTGCCCATCGGAGGCTTCTCCGACGACATGATAATGGGCGTCAGTTAAAATTTGCCGGAGAGTATTTCTCACGAAGGGAACATCATCTACGATCAATACTGTCTTCAACATGCAGGGTTATTGTATCGAAAGATGCACGAAATCAAAAGAAATCCAGGCCGAGGTATAGAAGACAATTTTAGTATATTATTTTTCCTCATCTAATCGCTCGATTAGGACGGATTCGATTTGCCGATCGGTAGCCTTTGAAACGGTAAACTTGAGTGATCCGGAGGGGGTAGAAAAGTAAAGTTCGTCCTTGGGTTCGGGAATTCGGCCGAACTGTTGAAGTAAAAATCCTCCCAAGGTTTCGTAATCACCCTCGGGTATTTCTAACTTAAGCGCTTCATTGAGGCGGATGATTTCCATGCGTGCTTGAATCAACCAGCGTTTGTCACTCAACTCTTTATAAGGCAGCGCCTCTGAATCAAATTCATCCGCAATTTCGCCTACGATCTCCTCGACGATATCCTCAAATGTAAGAATTCCGACCGCCCCGCCATGCTCGTCTACTATGACAACCAGTTCTGTATCCTCAAGCCGCATTTCCTGCATGAGATCCTCAAGCGCTTGGGCCTCTGCAACATATTGGGCGGGAGTTATATAAAGTCGAATGGGCTGATTTAAGTCAGTTGCTGAAAACAGATCTTGAGCTTCAAGTACGCCCACTATGTTATCGATGCGATCTGCATAAACGGGCATTCTAGAATGGCGATGGTGCTCAAAGCGTTCAAGCGCTTCTTTTACAGTGGCCTCCTCGTCGATTGCTTCGACTTTTACGAGCGGAATTAGCGCATGTTTCGCTTCTGAATCTTTGAAATCAAAAATTCTTTTAATGATGCGTTTTTCGCTCGTTTTAATTTCGGACTCGCGCTTTCCGTAGGATAAAAGCGCCTTAAGCTCATCGCGAGTTGTTCGATGTTTGCCCGATACGAGTTCTTCAAGTGGGCCCACCATTCGAGAAAGGCGAGTCGTGTATGAGGTTAGTAAACGAGTGCTGGGATAAAATAACCAATAGGCCCAATAAACAGGAAGCGCTACCCTAGGCGCCAGGCGATTTGCATTTTGTTGAAATAAAGTTTTTGGAATGAGCTCACCTAAAATGACAATAATCGGCGATGTAACCAGAACTGCGATGAGATCTCCGTGTTTAGGGTGAACCTGAAGCAAGTATAAAGTCACCAAGCCAGAAATCATGACAACGCAAAAGCTAGTAATGAGAAGGGTAGTAGACAAGATGCGTTCGGGATACGTAGCGAGTTCTAATGCCAGTTTTGCCCCAGAGTCACCGTGCTTGGAGTGCTTCTTAAGAACTAGCTTATCCGCTGAAAGAAGCGCTATTTCTGCTCCTGAAAAAAGCCCTTCAATGAGAAGTAGGGGAGGTAGGATCGCGAAAAGAGTCCATATCGAGAGCATTAAGTCTGCCCTCCTCTGGGTCGAATAAAAGTAGATTCTTGGCGGCGATCCTCTAAGTCATCCTCGGGAAATATATCCTCAAATAATGCGTCTAATGCGTCGCTCATTGTAACGATTCCTTCGGTGGTTCCCTCTTTGTTTTGAACCACTGCCATATGAGTCTTGAGCTGCTTAAATTTTCTAAAAAGCGCATTGAGATGCATGGAGGGTTGCACTACAAACGGCTTTCGCATGTGGACGGTCACGAGTTCACTGGCAAGTGCGGGGTCAAGTTTTGCGCGCAAAAGATCCTTCGAGTAAAGTATCCCAATTATTTTTTTTGGACTGCCATGAGTAATTGGAATTCGCGAATATTTATAGGTTCGCATCGTCTGAATTGCCTGCTTTAAAGTTGTGGACTCAGAAAGCGTATGGACCTGAGATAAAGGAGTAAAAACCTCTGAAACGGTCCGATCGTCAAACTCAAACACGTTTTGAATCAGTTCGAGTTCGCTTTCTAAAATCGCGCCCTCTTTATGACCCTCTTCGATCATCAATAGAAAATCCGACTCATTGAGAATTTTTCCCCGGTGATTTCGGATCTCCTCAGCTCTGCGATCAGTAGGGCTTCGTCCCTGCCGTCGGGAAAGGAGGCGGATAATTTTTTTTAAACCTAAACGAAGGGGTTTAGCTAAATCATATACTCCGTTCATTGGGCCTGCGGTGAGCGTTGCAATCACATGGTTCATACGCGCGCCTAGAACTTTGGGCGTGATTTCGCAAGCCAAGAGGATAATGGGAGTGGTGATCAAAAGGCTCAGGACAGTATCCACTACCCAAATGGGGATCCATTGATTTAATCCAGGGCTTTCTTTGGGAATTCGAGATATCGTTTCGGAGATCAATGCCGAAAGAGAGATATTGACGATCTCATTTACTGTTAAAATGGTGACTAACAGGCCCCCAGGATCCGCTAGGAGGCGTTTGATTTTACGATGGGCGCCTCGAAATGACTCTTTTAGTGATCGCTGTTGAAATCGCGAAAGGCTAAATAAGGCTATCTCTGAACTCGAAAGCGTTGCAGATGTAATGATCAGGCTAAGAAGCAGCAGTAGCTCAATCGAAGTCATGAAGCGGCCCGCCTTAGGTGCGCGACTCCAGCCTCTCTAACTCCGAGAGTAATGTCAACTCTCTCGAATTGAACCTCAGGCGGCTTTGTCGTAAGGACGGCCAGAAGGGTGGGCAACTTTTTTGCGCTTGGCCTTCTCTTCTTTTGTAGAGCTGCCGCTCGTCCCTTGAGTTTTCTCGGCTCCGTGGGTCCCCTTTTTCGCTAAAACCACATTGAGTACATCATCAATGTTTTTCACTGCGATAAAGGTGAGGTGAGCGCGGTATTCTTCCGGGATGTCTTCTAGGTCTTTTTTATTTTTTTCCGGAATGATAATCGTCTTGATCCCATGTCTCATGGCGGCCAATGCTTTTTCTTTTAGGCCACCGATGGGAAGCACGCGACCGGTCAGCGTAATTTCGCCTGTCATCGCAACATCCTTGCGAATCGGAACTCCTATAAGTCGGGAGATCATCGCAGCGGCCATTGTAATTCCTGCCGATGGACCGTCTTTGGGTACACCGCCAGAAGGAAAGTGGACGTGAATATCTTTTTCAGCAAAAATATTCTCATCAATCCCGAAGTCTTTCGCTCGAGAGCGAATGAGACCTAAGGCCGCGTGGCCCGACTCCTTCATAACGTCTCCCAGAGAGCCCGTTAAAATCATATTGCCTTTGCCCTTCATCGTCGTGGTTTCGACGTAAAGGATTTCGCCGCCGACTGAGGTCCAAGCGAGGCCGGTAGCTATACCAATCTCGTCTTTTTCTTGTTCGTCTTCACGGATAAAGGGTGCTGGTCCTAGGAACTTATAGACCTGATCGCGAGAAATATACGTTTTCTCAGTTTTACCTTCTGCGACCAATCGCGCCGTCTTTCGGCAAAGATTGGCGATATTGCGCTCGAGATTGCGAAGCCCGGCTTCGCGCGTGTATTGTGAAATCACGGTCTTGATCGATTCGTCACTGAACTCGATTAAGGTATCCTTAATCCCGTTTTCCGTCGTCTGCTTAGGGATCAAGTATTTCTTTGAAATAAAGTACTTTTCCTCTTCGGTGTACCCGGCAAGTTGAATCACCTCCATACGATCTCTGAGTGCAGAGGGAATCGTATCAAGTTGATTACAGGTCGCTACGAACATCACGTTTGAAAGATCAAAGGGCACGTTCAGGTAATGATCCCGAAACGAATAGTTCTGTTCGGGGTCCAAGACCTCAAGAAGCGCCGCAGATGGATCTCCTCGAAAGTCGCTTCCTAATTTGTCAATTTCATCCAAGACGAAAACCGGGTTATTCGTTCCAGCCTGTTTCAGCCCCTGAATCACGCGACCCGGAAGAGCGCCGACGTAAGTTCGGCGGTGTCCTCGGATTTCGGCCTCGTCTTTTACGCCGCCCAAGGACACTCGGACAAATTCGCGACCAAGAGCACGAGCGATCGAGCGACCCAGCGAGGTTTTACCTACTCCCGGGGGACCTGCAAAACATAGGATAGGTCCTTTCATCTTGTCTTTGAGCTTTCGCACGGCAAGATATTCGAGAATACGTTCTTTAATTTTTTGGAGATTATAATGATCCTCATCGAGCACGCCTTTTGCGCGAGCTAGATCCAGATTATCTGAAGTTGCTTTACTCCAAGGTGTTTCGATGAGCCAGTCAATGTAGGTGCGGAGCATCGAGGCCTCAGACGCATCGGGATGCATTCTTTCGAGGCGTCCCAACTGCTTGAGGGACTCTTGTTCAGTCTCAGCAGGCATTTTACATGCCATGATTTTGTCTCTGAGCTCCCCGATTTCTTCAGTTTTTGAATCCGTATCTCCCAGTTCGTTTTTGATGGCGCGAATCTGTTCACGCAAGAAGTACTCTTTTTGAGATTTGGTCATCTCGTCTTTTGCTTGAGAACGAATTTTGGCTTGAATGGCCAAAACCTCTATCTCGCGGGTCAGGATCTCGTGAATCGCTTTGAGGCGTTCGACTTGATCATGGGTTTCTAAAATCTTCTGAGCATCAGAGACTTTGAGGCCGAGATTAGAGGCCACTAGATCCGCTAGGCGACCTGGATCAGCAATATCGTCCAAAACCATAAGAATGTCTGGCGACAAGACTTTACCTAGAGAAATAACTTTTTCGAGCTGCTCTCGCACATTACGCATCAATGCTTCGGACTCTGACTCAGGTCCAAGGGCTGGCTCCTGAATACGCTCGATCTTGCACTCATAATGAGGCTGTGTTTGCGTAAAATCTTTAATGGTTGCTTTGCAAAGACCTTGGGTGAGAATTTTGATTCTTCCGTCCGGAAGCTTTCTCATCCGCATGATCATTGCAACTGTTCCGACTTTATAAATACCGTCGGGACTCGGATGCTCATCACTAATATCGTTTTGCGACGCTAGAACGATCAAGCGGTCATTACGCGCAAGACTTTCTTCAACGCTCTTGATCGACGAATCTCTGCCGACAAACAAAGGAATAATCATGTACGGAAAAACCACGATGTCCCGAACTGGCAACATAGGTAGCGTTTCTGGAATCTCCACTTGTTCGCCGTCGTAGTTGGTTACCATTCCCAATGCCTCCCTTGGGCTGTTGTGTTCACTCTGAATAACGATTCGGC